>JBBQYD010000005.1:0-29925 GCA_038209025.1 Verrucomicrobiota bacterium
ACCGAGTTCTACCCCACCAAGATCAAAGTCTCGAATATCCAAATGGCCCAACTGGACCTGCTCAAGCACCCGACTCTGCCCACCTGGAACTACACGCTCTTCCCGAGGCTAAACCGGAATTAATTCTTGCACGGGTCCTAAACAGCCAGACACTGGTTGGTCAGAATAGCCATTGGCTGATCCAACACCGGTCCGATAATTGTTTCCGATTGCAGTGAGTTGGTTGAGAAGAACCGCTCAATGCGCAATGAATGGGATCCCTTTGAACCAGGACAGACGTCGGCGGACAGGTGCAGAGTTGCGAGGCCGGAATGCCAGGCAGCCCGAAGGTCTTCGTTGCTTGGGTATTCGAAATCAAAGATTACGGTTTGCCCGCACACTGTCGCAGCCAGACAGTTACAACACAGCATGATACCCCAAATCCCTTTCATAAGTGCTTTTCCTTAAAGATGGGTTGTAAGTTTCCAGTATCCTGAGCCCTCTTCGAGAGGTGTCAAGGAAATGTCACCGCGGGATGAACTTGCGTGCGCGCAAAAGCAGTTTCCATCAGGAACTTCCGGGATGAGGTCAGGCCGTAAGGTTCTTGCATTGCCCCGCTTAAAGAGGCAGGGTGAGTTGGCTGGCGGAGAACCAATTATGCCGCCGGTGAGCAAATCATCCAGCGAAAGACAATACTATGGGCGACAAGTCCCCCAAGGCAGCGAACAAACACGCCACACAGAAACAAACCAAAGCAACGACCGAAATTCAGAAGAAACAGCAGGCGGCCGCTGCCAAGCAGCCGGCGGCCAAAAAGAAATAGTCACCTGCCTCACGCCCGCAGGCTGCCGGGCGTTGCCGCGGCAAACCGCCCCCATCAGGCGGCGCTGGGGCAGGTCTCGGAGATTTGTTCCAGCGCAGCCGCCGCCAATACCCGGTCAATGTCCAGGAGGGAAGCGACCGTGCCTTTGACTTTAGCCATGCCAAGCAAATAACTGGTGTCGAGCTTGGCGCCGAAGTCGGGGGTTTCTTCGATTTCCTCTTTAGCGATGTTCAGCACCTCTTCCACCTGGTCCACGACCAGACCCATGAGCATGGCGGAATTCTCCGCCGTTCGGACCTGGACCACGATGATGCACGTGCGCTCGGCGGTTTCCGCCCGGCTCAGCCCAAATTTGATTCGCAGGTCCACCACCGGGATGATTTTGCCACGCAGGTTGATCACCCCGCGGATGTAACCAGGCATCTGTGGCACCACCGTGATATCCACCATTCGGATGATTTCCCGAATTTTGAGGACTTCAATGCCGTAGGTCTCGCGGCCGAGAATGAAGGTGAGATACTTGCCCGCTCCCGAGTGGTTTTTGGCGAGGGGTGGTTCGACGAGGTTGGCTGACATAGAATTGGCGTTAAATGTAACTGCCCCACAAAGAGAGGCTGGATCAGTATCGGCAGGTTTGGCGGACACTTTAGATAATTATCCGACCGCTGCCTGGAGGTGATCGGCGCTGACCAGCGAGTTGACATCAAGGATGAGGCTTACCCGGCCATCACCCAGGATGGCGGCTCCAGCCAGGTAGTGATTATCCTGAAAGGTCGGTCCAAGTCCTTTGATGACAATCTCCTGTTTGCCCAGCAACCGGTCCACCATCAGGCAATGATCATGGCCCTCGGCTTCCACCACCACGATAATTGCGTTCAGCGGGTCGCGAGATTCGGGTTTCAGATTGAAATGCTCGTGCAACCGCAGCAGCGGTAAAATCTGCCCGCGCACGTTAACCGTCTCGGCCCGTTCATGGATGCTGTTGAGCATCTCGGCCGTTGGCCGAAACGATTCGCGCACGGACAGGGTGGGAAGCAGGAACCGTTCGCTGCCCACGCTCACCACCAGGCCGTCGATGATGGCCAGGGTCAGGGGCAGGAAAATGGAAAACTTGGAGCCCTGCCCCGGGCGGGAGTCGATTTCAATTTTGCCGTGCAACCGGTTGATGTTCCTGCGCACCACATCCATCCCCACGCCACGCCCGGAAATCTCGGTCACTTGTTCCGCCGTGGAAAACCCGGGTTGAAAAATCAGGTTGAAAATATCGCGGTCGGCCAGTTGCTGGCCTTCCTGGACCAGACCCCGCTGAATGGCTTTGGCCAGAATCCGCTGCCGATCGAGCCCGGCGCCATCGTCTTTGATTTCGATAACCACATTGCCGCCCTGGTGAAACGCGCGCAGGGACACCGTGCCTTTGGCCGGCTTGCCGCAGGCGGTCCGGACCTCCGGAGTCTCCAGTCCATGATCCACCGCGTTGCGAATCATGTGAACGAGCGGGCTGTTGACTTCCTCGATGATGCTACGGTCCATCTCGGTGTCGCCCCCGCTGATTTGGAGGTCCACCAGTTTGCCGGCTTTGGCGGACAGATCCCGGACCAGGCGGGTCATTTTTTGGAAGGTGCCGCGGATGGGCACCATGCGGAGCGACATGGCGGTGCGTTGAAGGTCATTGGTGATGCGCCGCAGTTGGGCCAGATTGCGCGCCAATAGCTGGTTGTGAGCAGCCGCGGAGTCAATGTTCTCGGTCACTTGCGCCTGGGCGACAACCATCTCACCGACCAGGTCCATCAAGCTATCCAGCTTGCCGGTGTCCACCTTGACGATGCCGTTGTTCTGCTTGGATTGGCTGTTGGCATTGCCCGCGGCGGCTGATTCGTCCGCCCCCTCAGCCGGTACGACGGCCGGCGTGAATCCGGGCGTGGGTGAAGACCGGGACGGCTCGGCGGTTTTGCCGGCCTGGCAGGCGGCGATCGCCTGTTGAATTTTTTCGATCCAGGGCTGAATGTCGGCGCGGATCGGGTGGGGCGCATCGGCGCCGGACACCTGGCGCTGGATGGCTTCGACAAGGGCTTTTAAGGCATCGGCGCCGCCGAGGATGAGGTTGATGCTATGAGGCTCCAGGCGCAGTTTATGCTGGCGGGCCAGCTCCAGGAGCGACTCCAATTCGTGGGCCAGGCGGTTGATCGGCCCGAGGTTGAGGAAACCGGAGCCGCCTTTGAGGGTGTGAAATGCCCGGAAGATCGCATTAAGCGACTCTTCATCCTCGGGATTCTCCTCCATTACCAGGATCCCGAGTTCAATTTCTTGCAGGTGCTCCCTGGACTCCTCGATGAATTCCCGCAGCAGGTCCTCGTTGTCCTTCAGGTTGAGTACCATTTCATCGCTGGGGAGAGCCGCGGCAGAGGCGGTGGCGGGCAGGGTGGCGGGACTCTCGCTCATGGGCGGGTTCCCCGCTGCCTGAGGCACCTCAGGAATAAGGCCATCTAGCTCCCAGGCCCGCAGGGCAACCGGCAGCCACGAAACAAACTGGGAAAGCCGCCCCAGCAGGCTGGCGGAAAAACCGCCGGCGACCAGGGCATCATCCACCCATTCGCGGGCCAGGCTCAGCCCCCGGCTTATCGCTTCGGGCGGCGGCTGCGCCGCGGCCACCTCTTCCGCGAGGTCCGTCAGCAGGCTGTTGACAGGCAGCAACCCCTCATCCTTGCCGGGTTGGGCAAAGACGAGTTCCAGGGCGATTTTTTCGCCAAGCTGCAGGGATTTCGGGAAGTTCATAAATGGTGGTGGGGGTGAGGGGTTTGGAAATGAGTTTGTGATCTGGTCAGGAGGGGGCGGCAATGCTGTTCGATGGCGGCTGGCATGTTGGGCAGAGCGACCACTTGGTGAACGGCGCCCAGGCGTACGGCTTCCTTCGGCATGCCATAGACAACACACGTCGCCTCATCCTGGGCCAAGGTGGCCGCCCCGGCGTTCTTCAGGGTGAGCATGCCCGCCGCACCATCTGCGCCCATGCCGGTCAACAATACTGCCAGACAATGCGGAGCCGCCCCGATTTTGGCGGCCGAATTGAAGAGCACATCGACGGCCGGACGCTGGTAATGAATTCTGGGACCCTCGTTGAGCTGCACCGCATAGCCATTGCCCGTGCGGTGCAGGAGCAGGTGGGCTCCGCCTGGCGCCACCAGAGCCAACCCCGGCTGAACGACATCTCCGGAGCGCGCCTCCCGCACCTCCATGGGGCAGACTTCGTTCAATCGCTGGGCAAACGCGGTCGAAAAGAGGGCGGGGATATGCTGAACAATGCAGATGCCTGGCAAATCGCCGGAAAGTTTGGAAAGCACCCGCCGCAGCGCCTCGGTGCCGCCGGTGGAAGCACCCATCAGGATCAATTGGCGCGGATCAAAGACCCGGCGTTGATGCTTAGCCGGCAGCCCGTGAGCCGAGGGGGAGGGCTCCGGGTCATCCTCGGGCGCGGCGGGCCGGGCGCGAGCTGCGGCTCGGATCATCTCCGCCAGGCGATCTCCGTCTTCGGCAATGGAGGATGACCCACGCGGTTTTTCGACGACCTCAATCGCTCCGGCGCGCAAGGCCTCCAAGGCTTTGGCCGAACCGGCCGCGGTGAGTGAGCTCATGATGATGACCGGCATGGGCCGGTGTTTCATGATCAATCTCAGAAAGGTGAGGCCGTCCATCCGCGGCATCTCGATGTCGAGCGTGATGACATCCGGCTCCAACTGGAGGATTTTGTCCCGGGCCACATAGGGGTCCATGGCGGTGCCAATCACTTCGATATCGGGATGCCTTGCAAGACTGCGCGAGAGCACCTGGCGAACCAGCGCCGAGTCATCCACGATCAGCACGCGAATAGGAGAAGCCATGGCTAGCCCTTGAAGTAAAGCAGGTCCCGAAGCAGCTCCAGGTTCTCGAAGGTTTGAATCATGTGCCGGGGGAGGTCTTGCGCGGTGACCCCCGCAAGTTCCAGCGCCTCGGCCCGGCCGCGCATGGCAAAGGGGAGATGGCCGTAGCCGTGCCCCATGAAATGCGCGATCATGTTGGCGAGGTACACGTGAGACGCCAGGCGGGCATGCGGTTGGGCCAGCGCTGGATCGTGGTGGAACCAGACGCTGGCGACAGTCAACGCCGAGAAGTTCCAGCGCGCCAGGAGCCGGCCCCCCAGTTCGGCGTGCTGCACGCCAAGGAGCTTCTTCTCCGCCTCCAGCAGGGAATGCTGGTTTTCCGTGATTTCGGCCAGCAGCCCGGCGTATTTGGTCTCCAGGGTCTGCGCCAGGACAACCTTGCCGATATCGTGCAGCAATCCCGCGGTGAATAGCAGGCTCGCGTCCTCCCCGGTTTGCTCCGCAAGCGATTTGGCGGCCAGGGCGGTGGCGACGGAGTGCTGCCAAAGTTCCGTGGCATCCAGACCGTAGCCCTTTTGCGGGGGCATGAGCACTTTGGCGCTGCTCAGGGCCACCACGAGTTGGTAAACTTCCTGGAAACCCAGCCGGATCACGGCCTCGTGCAGGTCGGTGGCGGGAGAACCGCCGCCGAGCCGCACGCTGTTGCACAGGCGCATGACGTTGGTGGTTAGCGAGGGATCGAAGGCGATGAGATTGACCACTTCGTCGGCGTCAATTTCAGGCTTGTCCAGAAGGTCCAAAAGCTGCGGCACATTCTGGGGAAAAACCGGCAGGTAGCTGGCCTTGTCAATGACTTGGTCTAAGAGATTCATAGCGGGACTTCGGTTTGCTGGCCTGACATTTTCAAGGTTACCTGGCCTGAATGGAGTCTGAGGAACATGGTGCGATTGTGGAGGCCGCCGACCTGCTGGCCGACCACCGGGAGTTGGTGCTGGCGGAACAGGGACTCGAGGGCTTCACAGTTGCGCTTGCCGATGTTAAAGAAGCCGCTGTTGTCCATGATCTGCGCGCCGCCCACCACATAAATCTGGATGCGGCGCTTATCCGCGCGCAGTTCGTAGGCGGCCCGGAACAACGCGGGTACCCCGGTATCTATGAACATTCCGGGCCGGGCACTGGCTTTGACGGGGTCGATGGTGGAATCCGGCAGCATGACATGCAGCAGGCCGCCCACCCGGGAGACGGGGTCAAAGATGGCAATGCCCAGGCAGGAACCGAGCGAATACGTGACGAGGGTCAGGTCGGGGTTGTTGGAGATGGCCATGTCCCCGACACCCACCACTACTTTGTGCTCGAATCCGGTAAGGCTGGGAGAGGGCATGGCTCAGGACTTTTGGAAGAAGCTGGGCCGCAGGCACCGCAGGGGCGTGTTGATCCCGGTGAGGCTCTCCGAGTGGCCGATCAGCAGGAAGCCCTGGGGAGCCAGGAACCGGCACAAATGGTTTACCAGCCGATGCTGGGTCTGGCGGTCGAAATAGATCATCACATTGCGGCAAAAAATGACATCGAACAACTGGCTGCCGGGATGTTCCCCGGTCAGATTCTCCTGCCGAAAGTGAATGCGTTCGCACAGGAAGGGTTTGACCCGGAAAAGGCCGGCGGAATCGCCGTGGCCTTTCTGAAAATATTTGCGGATCCAGGGCTCGGGCAGGTCTTTGAGTTTGTCGCCCGCATAGACTCCCTTTTGGGCGGTTTGCAGCGCGCGCGTAGAGATGTCGGTGGCGAGGATGCTCCAGTTCCAGCCCTGGGTGGAGGGGAAGGACTCCTCCAGGTAAAAAGCCATGGTGTAGGGCTCCTCGCCGGTGGCACACCCGGCGCTCCACAAGTTGAACTGGCGGGCGGCGTGGTTGGGCCGGCTCGGCAGGGCCTGTTCCACCAGAAAACGGAGATGATCCTCCTCGCGCAGAAAATGGGTGAAATTGGTGGTCAGGGCATCGACCGCGTGCCCGACCTCGTCGTTCTCATCGGATTGAAGCAGCGCGCAATATTCGCCCAGGGTGTTGAAACCGTGATGGCGCATCCGTTTGCCCAGGCGGGCGCGGATCAGGGGTTCTTTGCCTTCGTGGAGGCGGATGCGGGAACGCTCGTATATCAGCTCTATAATATACTGGATAGCGGATTGATCATCTTTAACGGCGCGCATGAACTTACGGGCCGGGGGTTGGACCCGGCTGAAAATCAAATCGTGAGAGACTCATACCAAGCCCTCCAGGATGGCGGGCAAACGCTCGAGACTGCGGCTTAAGTTGGCCTGGGCCATGGCCCGTTCCTGCTCGGTGTTCTGCGGGAACAGGATTTTCCAGCCGCTGGCGGAGGCGGAGTCCGATTCCGTGACCGTCATCGGGTTGCCACTATCCCCAATGGAAGCATGGCGCACGAGCAGGTCCGCGATCTGGACGGCAGCCACGTAGCGGCGCTGTTCACCGGCCAGCTCGGGTTGGTGGTGGAACTGCGCCACCTTGATGGTCACCTCCGGGAGATGATGGTTGCGCAAATACATGGCCCCCAAATCGCAGTGGTTCAGCCCCAGGATTTCCGTCTCGGTTTCAAGCAAATCCCGCCGATGCTCTTCCGACGCCTCCCGGATTTCGGCAAAATGCTGCGGAAAGATGGCACCCATCACGATCTTGCCCACATCGTGGAGGAGTCCGGAGACGTAGTCGGTTTCATCGGTTGAGGTCTGGACATCCCCGAGGATTTCGGGGGTCAGGATCGCGACGCCGACGCAATGCTGCCAGAATGCGTGCCAGGTGAACTGAGAACTGCCGCCCAGCTTTTGGAGGTCTTCGATGACCGGCGTGACCATGGCGAGTTGGCGGACCTGGCGCACCCCCAGATAGAAGACCGCATCCTCAATGCTGCTGACTGGCACGGACAGCCCAAAATAGACGGAGTTCACCAACCGGAGCAGTCGGGTGGTCATGCTCGGATCCCGGCGAATCACATCCGCCACCTGCGAGGTGAAACATCGTTCCGCGTTCACCAGTTCGCGCAGGACCTTGTCAATGCTTCCCAGGGATGGCAGACGGGCGCACCCCAACAGGCGATCGGCGATGACATGCTTTTCCAGAGGTTTGCAGTGGCGAGTTTTGACCAAAATATCCATAGGCTGCCAGCTTATCGACCGGGAGCGCGCCGCACTTAACTTTTTTCCCCGCCAATCTCGCATTCCCGGGAAAGCGGGTTTCGGCCCATTATTTCCTCAAGCCCCGGCCGTTTGTGCCGATTAAGTAGGCGAAATGTTCCAGGACATAGACGATTTGGTGCATCTGGCCGTCACAGAAGTGTTCGGCACGATGCTCAACATGACCTTAAGCCGGGGCGCGATGGCGGACGGAGACCACCGGAATGGGAAACCCCATGTCGCCGGTTCGGTTGGGTTCATCGGCAAGCTCGCCGGGGTGGTTTACATTCATGTGCCCGAACCGTTTGCCCGGCAGATCACCGCCCAACTCCTGGGCCTGACGGAGGCCGAAATCCAAGGTCATGAGATGGTCAATGACGCCATGGGGGAAATGGCCAACATGGTCGTCGGCCACCTGAAATCGCGCTTTTCCGACCGCGGGTCTCCCTGCGTGTTAACGATTCCCTCCGTAGTCCGAGGGTGCAATTTTTGCATCGAAGCGGTCAGCTCAACGGAAGGCCGGCTCTACGCCTACGACTGCGACCAGCGGCGCATAATCGTGGAGCTGCTCTTTAAAACCAATTCCAGTCACTAATACTCCTTTACTCCGCGTTCCTATGGGACCCAAGATATTAACCGTCGATGACAGCAAAACGATCCGCATGATCGTTGCTCGCGCTTTCAAGCCGTTTGCCTGTGAAATATTGGAAGCCGCCGATGGTGTCGAAGGCCTTTCCATCATTAAACGCGAGAAGCCCGACATCATCATCCTGGATTTTACCATGCCAGTAATGGATGGCGCCGAGATGCTGACCAAGCTCAAAAGCGAGCCGGAATTTCGCAATATCCCGGTGGTGATGCTCACCGCGGAATCCGGGCGGGAGAACGTGCTGCGAATCGCCAAGCTGGGTGTCAGAGATTACCTGATCAAACCATTCAAGGAAGAGATCATTATCGAGCGTGTGGGGCGCATCATTGATCTCAAAGCCAAGAATGAGGCGGTACACAAGGCCAAGCGCTATGACGATCCGCTGCACATCCTGGTGGTGGATGATAAGCCTGTCATCCTGGAACAAGTCGAGGCGGGCTTTGCCGATACCCGCTGGAGCGTGCAGGGTCTTGCGCAAGCCGGCCAGGCAGTGGACCATTGCAGCCAACGCCTGCCCGATGTCATCCTGGTAAGTCTCTCCCTGCCCGAAAGCGCTGGCTTCATGCTTTTCCAGATGTTCCGTGCCAGCATCAAAACCAAGAGCATTCCGATCCTGGCTCTCAGTGTGAAAACCGCCACGGATGAACAAATGCGCGCGCAGCAGCTTGGGTTTACCGGAATCGTCACGAAACCCATCGACATTGAGGATTTAAAGACAAAAATCACCCGTGCCCTGAACCTGGACACATCCTACAAGTACTTCCAGCGGCAGGACAATATGCTGGTTCTGCGATTGCCCGCTAATTTTGGCCCCTCGGTCGCCAACGACGTTTCGGCAAACCTGCGGTCGAAAGTGTGCGAAGCGGTTGATGCCGGGTTATCGCGTCTGGTGGTGGACCTCAGCCAGGTCAAGGCGGCGGATGTCACCCTTATCAAGCTAGGCCTGAGCACTATACAACTTTGTCAGGAGTTGGATGTCCACTTTGTTTTGATTGGCTCTGAGGCGGTCTGTCGGGAATGCAAAAATTACGAAGAGACGAAAGATTGGCAGTTTGTTGGGTCATTCGATGAGGCACTGGAGAATTTGAATGGCAAACCTTTGGCGCCAGCTTGATGGTTTGAGGCTGAGTTGCGTTGCTTTGGCCCTGGTGGCAACCTCGGGGGCAAATGGCGCGACGAGGCCTTATCTTGCTGTGGCAGAACCTGCTCCGCTGCGTTTCAAAGCGCCGTCGGCGCCGGCATCCCCTGTCCTGCTGGCCTCGTTGACCCTTCCCCCGCCTGAGATCAGGGCGCTTCCCGCACGGGCTGCACCCGCTTCGAAAGCCGCGCCGAAAGCTGAGGCAGCCGTCGTCGAGCCGGGTTTGGCTGGCAAAACCGCGGAAGCGGTGATGGAGGAGTCTGTGGTTGGCGGCGATGAAAAAAGCTGGGAGTCGTCTATATTTGGCACTAATGTTGCTTTTCAAGGCTCCCAACCGGTGATCACGGCTCAAATGCTTTTGGATTTGCTCAGAAACGGCCCCAGCGGTGTCCTCGCTACAAACAGCGCGGCTGGCCCGGTTTTTCTCCCGCCGCTCCCCCCGGTCCGGCCCTCCAGCAGCGCAACTTACAGAACTCCAGACCCATGAATGTGCATCTACCAGGAAGGATCCTGGGCAAACTAGGTTTTTGTTTGCCCATCGCTTTACTGGCCGTGGCGGCTCAGCCGTCGCACGGCGGCGAAGCGGTGGCCTTTGCCACGCCTGCCCTGGGCATGAGAATGCCCACGGGCCGCAGCCCGGTGCTGGAGGAATCCTCCCAGACGCTGCAATCCTCCAATCTCATGGCGGTGGAAATCCCCACCGCCAAGGCGAATTCCGAGGAGATGTCCAAGGTCCAGATGGACCTGGCGCGCAAGCAACGGCTCGCCCGGCAGTTTGAAGACGCCAAGCGACTACTGGTCGGCCTGTTGGAAAAAGGCGTGTCCGAGGTCATGCAAAAGAACGCGCTGTTGGAACTGGCCTTGTTGGCGCAGGAAGAAAAGGATCTGCCGCGCTGCCAGCAAGTCTATGCGCAGTACGTATCCAAGTGGCCGCAAGACCACGATGTGCCGGAGATTCTCTTCCGTCAGGGGCTCCTTTACCGGGAGATGGGCTCCTACCAGATGGCGGTGGCCAAGTTTTACGCGGTGATGACCAGTTCCCTGGTGGTGAATAATGATCGCTTTGATTTTTACCAGCGGTTGGTGCTGCAGGCGCAGACGGAGATTGCGGACACGCAGTTGATGCAAGGCAAACCGGCGGAAGCCGAGCAGTCCCTGGCCAAGCTGCTGAAGTCCGATTCCAAGGGGCTCAACCGGCCGCGGGTGCTTTTCAAGCTGGTGCAGGCCCTGGCCTTGCAGGACCGGCATGAAGCCGTGGTGTCGCGCGGCCAGGAATTCGTCAGCCGTTTTCCGGAAGCGCCAGAACTCCCGGAGTTGCGGTTCCTGATGGCCTCGGCGTACAAGCAGTTGGGCCGGAACGGGGATACCATGCAGCAGGTGCTGCTGTTGCTCACGCAGCAGAAATCCTCGGCCAGCCCGGAAATGCTCGTTCACTGGCAGCAGCGCACCGGCAACGAGATTGGCAACCAACTCTATCGGGAGGGGGATTTTCTCAAGGCGCTGGATGTATACCAGGCGCTGGCGGGGCTGGACCAGAGTGCTAGCTGGCAGTTGCCGGTATTATACCAGGTGGGTTTGATCTATGAGCACCTGAACCAGTCCACGAACGCAATGTCCTATTATACGAAAGTCCTGGGACGGAGCGCTGAACTGCAGAGTCCGGTGCCGCCCAGCCTGAAGGCGGTCCTGGAGATGGCGCGCTGGCGCAAGGACCAACTGCAATGGCAGGGCCGGCTTGAGGCTTCCAGCATCGACATGCGCCGGGCCAGCCTGGGCCAATCCCTGGAGCAGGCCCCCGAGATTTCCGCCGCAAAACTGCCATGAACCAATCCCATTATGCCGCCGCCGAGGCTTTGCGCCAGGTCCTGCTAGAACATCAGCGCGTGTGCCAGGGCATGCTGCAGACGGTGACCGTGGAAAACGAGCGTCTCCAGGGCGCCGGGGACATTTTCCCCCGGGAAATCCAGGAGAACCGGCAACAATTCCTGGCCACCCTGAACCAGTTCCTGCGAATGATTGCCCCGCATCGCCTGGCCTGGCAGCGAATGTCTCCCGCCGAGCGCTCCGCCGAAAGTGGAATTTCAGATTTGATCCAGAGCCTGCTGAACCTCACAATGAAAGTCATAATGTTGGACCGCGACAACGAACAGTTGCTGACGCGCCGAGGCTTTCTACCGGTTCGGCATATGCCGCCGCCGCAGGCGCAGCAGCCGCACTTTGTCAGCGGCCTGTATCTCCGGCATGCGTCCGGCTAGCCCCGATGCCCATTGAAAAGATTATAGTACTGGAAGATGACCTGATTGCGCGCAAGAGCCTGGAGCAGCACCTCCGGGCGCGTCGTTATGATGTGGCGTCGGTGAGTACGATGGCGGCCGCCGAGGACTACCTGGCCAAGGACAACTTTGATCTCGTCTTCCTGGATGTGCGCCTGCCCGATGGCGAGGGCACTGACCTGCTCAAGGCGCTGCAAAGCCGGCCGCAAAAACCGCTGGTCGTGATCACCACCGGGTTTGGCTCCGTCGAATCGGCGGTGGAATGCATGCGCAACGGCGCGTTCGATTACCTGATCAAGCCGTTCTCGCTGGACCAACTGGAGATCGTCCTCAAGAAAGCGGAGAACTTCACCCAAATCCTCCGGGTGAACCAATTTCTCAGCCGTGAGGATGAAGACTCCGGGTATGAGTTGCTGGGCCAAAGCCCAGCCATGGAGTCCCTGCGGCAGTTGATTCGCAAAGTGGGGCGCACCCAGGCCACCGCGCTGATCCAGGGTGAAAGCGGCACCGGCAAGGAACTCGTGGCCCGCGCACTCTACAATGAAAGCCCGCGCGCCAGCGCCCCCTTCATCAAGATCAATTGCGCCGCGATCCCGGAAAACCTCATCGAAAGCGAGTTCTTTGGACATGAACGCGGCGCGTTCACCGGCGCGTTGAACAAGCGCGAAGGCCGTTTCGAGCTGGCGCACGGGGGCACGATCCTGCTGGATGAGATCAGTGAGATCTCACCTACCGTGCAGGCGAAGCTGCTGCGGGTGCTGCAGGAGCGCGAGTTTGAACGGGTGGGCGGCAACCGGACGATCAAGGTGGATGTCCGCGTGATCGCCACCACCAACCGGCACCTGGAGCAGAGCGTCGAGAAAAAAGAATTTCGCCAGGATTTGTACTTCCGGTTGAATGTGGTTCCCATTCACGTGCCACCCCTGCGTGATCGGCGCGAGGACGTTCCCATGCTGGCATCGCGGTTTCTGCAACGCTTCGCGCGCAAACACGGCGTGGGCGCGCGGGCCATCTCCGTCGATTGTCTGGCCACCCTGCAAGGTCACCCCTGGCCCGGCAACGTGCGGGAATTACAGAATGTGATCGAACGCGCGACCATCCTGTGCGGCGACGGACATGTCGTGGAAATAGAGCATCTGGGGCTTACTGGCATGGCACCCTCCGCCACCATTCCTGCGCCGCCGCCGACCCCCGCCAGCCCCGTCGCGTCCCCGGCAGATCCGTCCGACCCACCGTCGGCGCCGGTTGGGGTCACCCAGTTTCCCACCCTGGCGGAGTTGGAGAAGCTGCATATCCTTTCCGCGCTCGCGCGCAGCAGTAATAACCGCACGCAGGCCGCCCGCCTGCTGGAGATCAGTGTCCGCACCTTGCGCAACAAACTGAACGAATACCAAGGCGGCACCGCCACCGCCACCGCCGGAGATCCGGCTGAAGGCGAAACCCCCTGATCAATTCACTTAGCGCCACCCACGCTGAATCACATTGACGAACCCAAGGTTAGTGCGTTAAGTACCTTTGCGTATGTATTTGCTCCGCTCCAATTCGGTTCGCTCCCTGGCCGCCCTCCTGTTTTTCGCCCTCGCCCTGCCCGCTTCTTCCGCCGTCCTAAGCATCGGACATCGCGGAGACTCGCTCTTTGCTCCAGAGAACACTATTTCCTCGTTCAAATCAGCCCTGGGCAAGGCTGATTTTGTGGAATTGGATACGTATGTATCCCTCGATGGCGTGGTGGTCGTCATGCATGACAGCACAGTGGATCGCACCACCGATGGGACGGGGTCGCTGACCAGCAAGACCCTGGCGCAGATCAAGCAATTGGACGCCGGGTCCTGGTTTGCGCCCGCGTTCACTGGCGAGCGGGTGCCCACCTTGGAGGAGGTCATCACCAACGTCGTGCCGCAGGCCATGGTCTTGATTGAACGCAAGGGCGGCTCGGCGGATGCGCACATGGCCGAGTTGCGCCGCCTGGGGGCGGTATCCAATGTGGTCGTGCAGTGTTTTGATTGGAACTTTCTGGCGGCCATGCGGGCGCTTGACTCGGGCATCCGGCTGGGCGCGCTTGGCAGCGGCGCTTTCACCAGCACCAGCCTTGCAAGCATCCTGAGTTCCGGTGCCAGTATGGTGGCCTGGGAGAGGGCGGGCATCACTCCAGCCATGGTGCAAATGGTCCATGGGGCCGGGCTGCAACTCTTTGTTTGGACGGTGGATGGCCCGGACATTGTGAACTTCATCGAGCTGGGAGTGGATGGGATTATCTCTAATGATCCCGGCATGGTGCGCAAGCTTCAAGAGCCCCCGGTCCCCGGCAACGCCGGAGATTTGGGCGCGGGCCTGTTCGTGTATTGGCGCATGGATGACGGCCTGACCAATGCCCTGGCCACGAACGTCACGGACCATAAAGGCACCGGTTCGAGCACCCTGTCGCGGTTGGACGGGCTATCCCACTGGGGCGGGCCGCAGGAAGCCAAATTTGGCGCGTGCGTGAACCTGGACGGGGCCAATGCCTTTATCCCGGTGCCGCGCAATGCGGGCACCGAGATCGGCACCAACGGCTGCTCCTACTCGGCGTGGATCAAACTGCGCGAGTTGCCTTCAAAAATGGCTGGTTCTTACGGGGCGATCCTCGATTCGACGAATGACTGTTTTGTGATTTACCTGGATAAGGCAAACAAGGAACTGCGCTTCAAGGTGACCGATGCCGCGAACCACGCCGCCCGGCCGGGCATTCCGGAAAGCCAGCTCGCCACCAACATCTGGCTGCATGTGGTGGCGACCTATGCTGGAAAGGTCGGGCCAGTATCCGGCCAGGCCAGCATCTATTTGAATGCCCGCCCCATCGATGTCCATACCGGCAATGATAACTCCAGCCCCTTTGGATTGACTGGGATCGTCAAATCGAACCAATTCGCCGCGATGGGGCGCGAGGGCACCACCGGCGGCAGCTATTTTGCAGGCTCGCTGGATGACGTGGCGCTCTGGCGCCGGGCTCTCGATCCCGCTGAAATTACCGCTTTGTATGCTGGAGGGCAGAAGGGCCTGAGCCTGGCTGACTTGTTGCGGCAGCCCACCCCCCTGCTGAAAATGAAGTCACTTCTGTTTATACCTGATAAGCAACAACTTGCCATAGAATTCCAAAGTTTTAGCACCTGGCCAAATTACCGCCTCTTGCGCGCTGAATCCCTTAACGGCCCATTCCTGCCGGTTCAAAACGCTGCCCCCGTCTCGCTGGGACGCGGTTTCTGGCGTTTCAGCGTGCCGTACTCAAATGCGGCGCTAACGCTCTACCGCGTCGAAGCGGAGTAACGAGCTTGAGCCATGGGGACGCGATGGAGTGCGTCCAAAGCTTCCTTTTGGCGGGAAAATCACGCACTTGAGTCCTCCATTTTTGCCTACTGTCTCATTGCAAATGAGACAGTCGTGTCTCAACGCAGGACACTGCCTTGGGACACCGGGAAGGGGGAGTGAGGTTTTTTCTCAGTTTTTGTCGCTGGCAGCGAAAAACTTCTTGGCTCAGGGGGCGAATGTGGCTTCCGGCACCTTTCTCCAGCCTGTTAAGCGCCGGTGGCATTGGTGATGCTGTAACGCGTCACCATGATGGAATTCGCTCTGATAACTGTGGTGCTGCTCGTGGGCGGCGTAGTGTATCAACTGCGTGCGGCAGCGCGGGCGCCGATCGGCTATCAGGACCAGACCGGGTTCCATTTCGGCACCACTCAGGCGACCGCCTCCGGCGACACCGAGTTTTTGCCGGCACCCCGTTTAACCTTCCCTGGTGGAAGGCAGCATGGTCCGACCCCACGGCCAGTGGTTGCGGTGTCGGGACACCATGCTTGAAACCCTTGGCCGGGGGGCAGTTCCGATATTGGGTCTTTTCCCTTTGCCCCAGTGTCTCTGCCCCCCGCCCGGGGTCATTTCGAATCCTTCCCTTCCGCAGTCTTCACACTTCTGAGATGGTTTAGAAAGTCTTCCTCTCGCTCTTAATCACGCAAGGTCAGCATCAAGCCGCGTAATTCCATCACTTGACCGCCGGGAATTGAAAGCGCCCTCAGCGTCAGTAAACCACGTCCGCGCGGCAGGTCGATCTCGCCCAATCGCAACGGCTTGAAATCTTTCACATACGATTCGCCCCGGCGTTTTACGCGGTCGTTTTCAGCCCCGCGCAAAGGCGGGTCGTGAGCTCGTGAGACTTTGGCGGTGAGCGTTCTTCCCAGGAAGCTGAGCTCCACCACCGATCCCGTGTCCGCCTGTGGACAGGCATAAAGCGCTTCCACGCGGTAAGTGCCCGGAGTGGCCACTTCGATGTCCCAGGTGAGATGATCCGTGGTGGAAGTCCAGTGCTCGAAATAGGAGCAATTGGGCGCGGTGGCGCTTCTGGTTACGTTGCCGTGCGGCACGCCATCGCGGGCGGGTAATTGCGTGAGGGGAAACTCGCGATACCCGACCGTGAACGGACGCACATCGTTTTCCAGGGCAGGCAGCATTTCCGCGCGCCAGGCATCAGCGGCGGCTTTAAGCTGAGTCAGCGCAGTTCCATGCTGGCTGGCGACGTCGGCCGTCTGCCCGGGATCCAGGTCCATATCAAACAGCCGGTTCGCGGCGTCCAGGCGGTAGCGCTGGGTCCGAACGCTGACCTTTTTGTTCCAATGGGAAAAGAGCAGGCGATCAGGCCAGGCGCGGACTGCGCCCAGCAGGAGTGGCTGGAGGCTGAGTCCGTCGAGGGGCCTGGTGGAGCGGACGGGAATCCCCGCGAGATCAGCCAGGGTGGGCAGGAGGTCGATGGCGGCGCAGATGTTTGAAACCGTGATGCCGGCGGGGATTCGCCCCGGCCAGCGCATGACCAGCGGCGAACGCACCCCGCCTTCGTCGGTGGAACCCTTCTGGCCTTTCATACCGCCGTTCCACCGGGAGCTGTTGGGGCCATTGTCGCTGAAATACAGGACCACGGTGCGGTCCGCCACTTTGAGCTGATCCAGACACGCGAGCACGCGGCCCACGTTCCAATCGATGTTCTCGCACATCGCGAGGGCGGCCCGGGTGAACGCCAGGTCCTCCTCCGCGGGAATCCGGCCTCGCAGGGGCAAATCCCGCCCGGCGAATTTCTGGTAGAAACGTTCGGGCACCTGCATGGGTGAGTGCGGGATGTTCAAGGGGAGATAGCAGAAGAACGGCTGTCGCCGGTGGTCCTTGATAAACTGCATGGCGTGATCGGTCAGGTCGTCCGCCAGGTAGCCCTTGCCGCGCACCGGCTTCCCGTTGTGATCCAGCGGGGCGTCGAAGTAACTCCCCCAATGCCCTGAGCAAAAGCCGTAGAATTCATCGAAACCGCGGGCGTTCGGATGATAGGGATACTGGGTGCCATTGTGCCATTTGCCAAAAGCCCCGGTCACGTAGCCGGCCGCCTTGAAGGTCTGGGCGATCGTGTGCTCATCCAGGTTCAGCCGTTCGCCCCCGGTGGAAGTGCTATGAACGCCGCCGCGCGGGTGATAGCGGCCGGTGAGAAACTCCGCGCGCGTGGGCGAGCATACGGGCGAAACATAGAAGCGGTCGAACCGCGCGCCGGAACGCGCCAGGGAATCAATCGCGGGAGTGGCGAGATTCACGTTTCCATTCAAACTCAGATCGCCCCAGCCCTGGTCATCGCTGAGGATGACCACGATGTTAGGGCGGTCGGCGGCAGTCCCTGCCAGGCAGATCGGCGCCGCCGCCAGCAGGACCATCAGCAGCACCCAACCGCCGGGCGGCAAACCGGGGGAACCCGGCCAACGCACGGACCTTTCCGGCGCAACGTTTCCAGCAGCACGCCGGCCGGAACGCCCGGGCACGCGCATCCCGGGAGTCGGAACGGGGTTCTTTTGCATGCGGCAATTGTGCGCCGCACGGCGCGGGTTGCCAGCCAAAACTGAAGTCCGGAAACTATTTGGCGCGTTCGCCGCCCGGGATTCCAATTGTCCATGCAGTCGCTTGGAGCGCAGGAAAAAAGCCGTAGCTTTCATTCGCACTTGGACTGTGTTAGAAGGAACGTGTGAAAACGTTGAGCAACGGCCTGCTCGAAACAGGCACGCAACGGCTGGTGGCGGAATTCCAACCTGAACAAATCTGGCTTTACGGTTCGCACGCTTGGGGCAATCCACACGACGACAGCGATGTTGACCTTCTCGTCGTCGTGCCGCACAGCGACGAAACGCCAATCCGCCGCTCGCAGCGGGGATGCTTGACGGGGCTGCCGAGAATCGGTGACGGAGTTAGCGGGACGGATGGGACTCACTCTAGAAGCAACTGCAAGTCTTCGAAGTGCAGTTGGTTTAGCAGGGTTTAGGTCTTGGTGCCTTTGCAGGCGGGATAGGCGGAGCAACCCCAAAAGCGGTTGCCGGCGTTGCTGCCACGCCGGGCTATTCGTTGGACCATCGGCTTGCCGCACCGCGGACAGGCTGGAACCGCTGATTCTGCCGAGAGCGGAGGCGCTTGGGGTTCAGGGCTGGCCGATTTGGTTTGGACCGACTGGACGAGGGCGAACAGTTGCGGCCCGTCAATCAGGCGGATGGGTTTGCCGACGGCAAAAGCTTGGGCGTCGCGCGTGAAGTTGCCGGTGGTGACGATGATGGCTTGGTCGGCCTTTTCCGCGGTCGTCATGCCAAACATTTCGCGGATGACAGGTGCGCCGACGGAAAGCGCCTTCCACTGCTTGCATTGAACAAGGGACATCTGACCGTCTTTGCGCAGGGTCAAATCCACACCGCCGTCAGCGCCCCGGCCCAGGGAGTATTCAACTTGATACCCCTGCCGCCGATAAGCCTCAGCGACGAGGTATTCGAAATCCTTCCAAGGTGTTTGCCGGAGGTTCTCCAGATTGGTTAGCTGGTCAACCAGGCGGCGGCGTTTTTTTCCAAAGAAATAAGAGCCGACGGCAACAATGCCGAAAATTAAGAGTGGCAAATGAGCCAGCGGAACAACCCCTTTGGCAAACATCTGGAGGGTGTTGTCCTGTCCGGCCCATATCGGAAGGGCCCAGCGCAAGGCGATGAATAGAAGGGCGCCGAGGGAGGCGCTGACCCACCAGGGCAGTTTTAGGAGGAGCTGAACAAAAGACTCATTGTGGCGGGGCATAGGGCTAAGTGGAAGTCACTGGGCGTGGCAGCTCGAACCTGGCTTGAAGGCCTGAGAGGACCGGCTCCGGCCGGTTTGGAGCTGTGGCAATTTCGGCGAGAGAGTGGGCGGAGGGCATGGAGGAAGCAGGCGTCAGCTCTGGTCGAAATAGTCGCTGTCGACGTGCTTAACATCGTAGGAGTGGGAGTTAGACACGCCGATGTTGTGCTGGATCATCAGGTCGGCGAGTCGCTTGCCGTCTATCAGGATGACCTTCTGTGGGACTTTTTTGGCGTAGGCGACGGCGGTTTCCGCGAAGTCGCTGGTGGTGATGAAGACTCCTTTGTGTGCCTGCTGCCCCGCCAAGGCACCTACAAAGCTTTGGATTTCCTTGCGGCCGACGGCCTGTTGCCAACGCTTGGCCTGGAGGTAGATAACGTCTAGGCCGAGGCGGTCCTCATTGATGACGCCGTCGATGCCTTCGTCACCGGAGGCCTTCGTTACCTGGGCTGCTTCTTCCCTGGAGCCGCCGTAGCCCATGGCAACGAGCAGGTCGAGGACGAGTTGCTCGAACCGGAATGGGTCCATTTTTTTAACTAGATCAAGGAGCTCCTTTTTGAGCGCGGAATGGAGCATCTGGTAGGCGGCGCCGATGAGCTCCTCCGGGGTTTGATTCTTCGCGACGGTGCCAGGGTCCTGCTCGAGGTCTTCTCCGTTGCCAGCAGGTGTCTGTTTTGTGGCCTGTGCGAACTGCGCAAACTGTGGAAACCGCATGAGAAAGTCGCGGTTGATAAGTTTAGGATTCTGAGCGGCTAGCTTTTTGCCGGTCTCGGTGATGAGATAGAGGCCACGCTTTGGGCGGTCGAGGAGCCCGGCGCGGAAGAGGTCGTAGCAGGCCCAGTTGGTGCGATTGTGCCAACGGCGCTGAGTGCCACTTGGGAGGAGCTCGTTCTGCTCTTGCTCCGTTAGATTGAAGTGCTTCGCGAGAACGGCATATACTTCAGCGATCTTGTGCGGTGTGCTGTTGGCATCGGCGAAGAACTGAAGGGCTGGTGCTTTGATTTCGTTGAACTCAGGGACTGGCATATGGGCGGAGGTTGTTGGTGGAGACTATGTGGAAAGGGTGGTGATGTGTCAAGTATGGTGGCAGGGGGAAGTTGGTGTCCGGGGTTCCGCGAGCGCCAGAACACTGGCGTCGGGCTCAAAAGAGAGGCTTTTGATGTGCGGTGAAATGTGAGTGAAAGAGCGGCGCGGGTTGCCAGCCAAAACTGAAGTACGGAAACTATTTGGCGCGTTCGCCGCCCGGGATTCCAATTGTCCATGCAGGCACTCGGACCCCAAACGGGTCCTCAGCGACTCAACTTGGGGTCGAGCCAGAGGCCCCAGTCGTTGCCGTTACCGTTGCCGGCCGGATCCACCAGCAATTCGAGCTTCCCCACGCCGGAAACATTGAGCTTGTAGGCGGCCTTCTTCGCGCCCCGGATGACCGCCGAGCGAAAAACCTCCTGGCCGTCAGCCTTGATGATGAAGTGGACCGAACCATAGGGCTGTTGCAGGCTGTGCAAACCCGCTTCACCGCTCAACTCGTTCCATTTTCCGCCCAGGTCAAAAACGTGCCTGGATGGCGCGTGCGCATAGAGACCGGTCGCATACAATTTGCCTGAGTCCAGGAGTGGGGAGGTGATCTGGTCGTTCGGAGGAATCCGGTTGGCCGCCGGCTTGAGCCAGCCGACTTCGGCGCTCATCGCTCGCGCATCGCCCAAGGCCAGTCCGGTCGTCCCGCCTTGCGCATCCGCAGGGCTTGGTTTGGCGTCGCTGTTCAGCGTGCCCACCAGTTTGCGGCCGATCACCTTGGCCAATTCCTGTGTCGTGCTCGCTTCCAGGTTCCGCAGGGCTGACTGGGCAGCGGCAAGGTCATTGCGCGCGACCGCGTCGGCGACGGGCTCGAGGGCTTCCCTTAATTCCCACTGGGTCAGGTCCACGCGCCCCTCCGGCGTGATGCTGAAGCCCAATTGCCGCTCGGACACGCTGCCGTTGACATGGCAAAACTCGACGCGCAACGCGCCGTTTGCGCAACTCGCCAGATCGCTTGCCTCAATGGCGAACGCGCCGCGGGAATCCGGCACGGCGGTGGCGGTCGGCGCGCGATAACCGCCATCGTGAACGGAATCGAAGTAGGCAATGACGCCGTAAATGGGCGGCGAACCGGTGACGGTCCCTTCAAGTCGCAGACCTCCGCGCCGGGCGGCGAGATCCGCGCGGGTGACGTTGGTGGAGAGCGTCAGTTTGCAGTGTTCGAGTTGCGGTTGCCGCGCCATGTCCTTATCCGAACCGTTGAACAACGGGCGGGACGCCAGGCGCATCGCGCTGGCCATGGTGAGAAACGATCCTTTGCCTTCGCCACGCCGTTCCTCGCGATAGGTGTGATTTCCCGCGCCCAGCAGCGACGTGCCCAGCACCTTTTCATCCCAGCGTTCGCCGCAGTGAGGCAGCGCAAAAGCGTGGCCGAGCTCGTGAGCGATGCCGCCGAGGAAGATTGTCGTGTGCTTCCCCAACGACATGTCGCCGTATTCGCCATCGTTGAGCAGTGGTTTCTTCCGGGTGAGATTATCCAGGTTCTGGCTGGCCCAATCCGCGGCAAAGCACAAGCCGCTTTGCTGGTCCCAAAGGCCGAAGTAAGGCGAGTGATGTCGAAACGTCCGGGCTTTCTCATCCCATGTGGCTAAATGGCAGAAAATCAAAACCGTCTCGCGGTCGTACGAAATGCCGGCGGCTTCGAGGGTCGGCTGGCATTCCCGTTTGACTTTGTCGCCGCCTTCCGGGGCGCCGGTATTGCCGCCATTTCTGCCCTGCCACCGCGGGAATGCGGCCTCTGGCTCCTGGCCTTTCACAAGGTGAATAACGAGCCGGCCTTCCGCATCGCGGGGCAAGGCGAACATTCTGGGACCGAACCCAAGCCGCAGCATGCCGTCGCGGTAAAAGGCTCGGATATCCGCGAGAATCGGTTCCAGGCGCTGTGCGTATTGTGCCGCGGGTTCGCGATCCGCGGGGGTGAAATACACCACGTGCAGCTTCTTTGGCGGGTTTGCCGGACGCGGCCCGTGGTAGGCGTCGATGATCCGCAATGCGAGCGCGGCCTGTTCAGATTCCGGGATCGGCGCAACGGAGGGTGAAGCGGCCCCGCTGACCCCGAACGATAAGACCAGCGCCATGAAGACACGGTGCATTGGCCTGATTGTGCGGAGTGAAGTGCCAAATGCAAGCAGGACCCGGAAGCGCTCCGCTGACCCAATGCAGACCGCCTTTCCGGCGCCCCGGAAGGGCAGCGGTGCCCGACCGCACGGGGCATCGGAGCCACCAAGAGGCCAAAGGGGAAGAGGTTAGCGGACCGGCAGCTAAGAATTGTTCACTCAGTGGGGAAGAGTCGGGACGAGTCCGGCAGCGGGGAATCCGGCAGCTGCACATTAAACGTGGTTCCCGCTTCGGGGCTCGATGTGAAGGTGACGTGGCCTTGGAGATATTTCTCGGTGAACAGTTTAACGCTGTAAGTGCCGATGCCCCGCCCGCGACCTTTGGTGGAGAAGGAACGGTGGAACATCTGCAATTGGACGTTGGGCGGCATGCAACCGGGGTTATGGCAGGTGAACACACCGCCAGAGGGTTCAGCGCGGCAGCCCAATGTCACCTGGCTACCGGCCGGGGAGGCTTCGAGCGCGTTCTTGACGAGGTTTCCTAAAATGCGACTGAGGATCGCGCGGTCACTGGTCACGGCGAGCCCGCCGGTGTCTGGCGCTACGACAATTTCGTGTTCGGCGGAGACGGGATGATTCTTGTAGGATTGCTGGACTTCGACGAGCACTTGGCTGGCGTCGATCCGAACCAGATCCAGCGCCAATTGCGCATGCTCCGCGGCCAGGAGCATCTGCTGGCTGCGGATTTCTTGAACGAGAGCCGAGGCCGAAGCGCATAAATCGCCTTTTACTTCCTCGAAGGCCACCGATTCCTCGGCGAGCAACGTGGTGATGCCCTCCATACCGCCCGCAAGATTGAGGATGTCATGAAAGAAAACCCGTTCGAGCACGTCCCGGTGCTTTTCAGCGCTGATGTCGGAGGCCACAAAAACCGTGTGCGACACACCCTGCCACGGGAACGGGCTGCAATTGACCTTGAGGTCAAGGGCCTCGAAGCCGTTCGTAGTAGTGCGCAGGATTCGGCATTCGTAAGAGGATTTTCGGCCAGCCTGCGATTCGAGGTTAGCCAACACGCCGCCGCATGTCCGGCAAGCCTGACCGGTGCCACAACCCGACGGCGCAGCGCGGGCGGTATCGCATTTCAGCAATTCACCAGGGCGCAGCCCGAGCAACTCCGGAAGACGCCCACGGAAAAACTCACACGCCCCGCAGTTTGCATAGATGACTTGACGGTGCTGATTGAGAATTAGCACCACTTCGGGTACGGCATCAAGCGACTGCGTGAGCACGCCATTAAGGGCGAGCTGCTGATAGTCCAGTTCGATTTCCTCGGGACTCGACCGGGCGGCCGAGGCAAAACGTGTTGGCATGGCTAGTAACACCTGGTTCATTATCGACAGAACCCGGTTCACCATTAGCCCGTCTGTGGATTAATTTTCTAAGATTGCGATCTTCGGCTGGCGCCGCTTGGTTCTTGTCCTGGTGTGTGGGGAACAGCAAAACGGTGAGGCTCAGGCCGTTCCGGGCTGGGTGCCAGGGAAGAGCGCCGCCGCCTCTTGGAACGACCGAGAGCACTTCCAGAGTTGGGTTTCTGGGAAGTTTTTGAATTCGAGACTCAAGGTTTCCGGCGCGACTAGTCCACAAGGGAATCCAAGCTCAGCGCACACTTGGAAGGCCTGGAGGGTGAGCTTGATCAACGCCGTATCGGCCGACTTGACTTCGCACAGATCGATAACCAGCCCGAAGAGTCCGGCATTAACAGCCTGGGCGGCCTTATGGCGCACCCGTGCAGAGATGTCATCGGGGGCTACCGTCTGGAAATTGGCGGGCAGGGACATCACGAGCAGGCCCTCCCGCTGTTGGAAGTATTTGTCCGTGGCGTCGAGGCCAAGCGCAAGTGTAATTTTGAGCTGGAGGTCACCGGGGTCGATCGGTTTAGCGATAAGCCCGCCGAAACCGAACTCTAGCGCCATGGTCTGTTCGGCTTTGGCCGTCTTCACGCTGAGAGCCAGGATGGGAATGCCTTTGGTGCGGAGCTCGACTCGGAACCTCTGGAACAGTGTGAAAGCTGCGTCGTCCGGCAGAGCCAGGCTGATCAGGATGATGTCGGGCAAGGTCTGCTCGCAGAAAGCCACGGCCTGGTCTGCGTCTTGAACCCCATGAAAGGTCCAGGGGAGGCTGATCAACCTCGCTTTGACCTGTTCGAGAATGGCGGGCATGTCATCCACAATCAGGATTTGCAGACCATCATCAAGACGCCTGGTCTGCGGCGTGATTTGTTTCCTGGGCTTGAGATCGATGATCTGGCTGATTTTTTCCAGAAGCACTTCCTTCTTGAAGGGCTTGACGACGTAACCCCGCACCCCAAGCCTGGCGAAGCTGAGCACGTTCGCTCGCGCCGAATCGGCCGTCAGCACGATAACGGGTATAGTGCGCAGTTCGGAGTCGGCTTTTAGACTCGTGAGCAACTCCACTCCGTCCATGAGCGGCATGTCGCTGTCGAGCAGGATCAGGTCAGGCCGCTCTTGTTTCGCGAGCTCAAGTCCCTGGATGCCGTTGGCTGCTTCGAGAATGGAGCAAGCGAAATGCCGAAGGGTGGCTTTGACAATGAGGCGGACAGGTTTGCTGTCGTCCACGGTTAGGATCTTAGGTTCCATAGGGGCTTGGCCGGCTGCCTGGCATTGAATGCCCCCAGGCAACCCAATGCGACAATGACTGTGCGCATGACATAAACCAACCTGAAATCTTCAATCGGATGATGGCGGAGGAGATGCAGATGTCAAACGGAAACCTTTCCCGATCACCAATTACCATGGTGGCAAGGGGCAAGGAGCACGCAGGCCGGGTGCCCCCATTCGGCGATCCTGAAAGACGACAATTAGCCTGGTGTTGCCGCGTTCCGCGTCGCGCAGGAGTTGGCAGCGGGCCTCCGAGTTAAACACGATCATATTGGGGGGCAGGGCAGCCGGTTGAATCCGTCCTTCCGGGAAGTGGCGCGAGGGATCGCCAAGAGTTTTATGGCCGGAATAATTTGTCGTCGTCATCCGTCCGGTCAGGCTTTCCGTCCGTAATGTCCGTATCAACACTTAAACCTAAACCTAGACAAATGCATGACAAGCACTGATAGAAAATTGCTTTTTGGGCGCGCGCAGGTACTGGACGCTACGCGGGTGAGGGCGTCGTCAGCGTTTAGTCTCGTCGTCGTCGCGCTTCTTGAACTCTTTGGTCATGGCAATGATTTCACCTCCTCCTTTGTAGCCGACGTAAAACACCAGGAAGCCATACCAGGCGATCGAGGCGAAGATCATCACCGTCCAGAATACAACAAACGGGGTCATCATGCGATTTCCTCCTGTGGAACCAGGGCACTTTCATCCGGACGCCGTGACATAAGAGAGCCGACGATCATGCCCAGAAACGCCAGCGCGAAGGATGAAGCTCCCGCCAGTTCCGGTTTGATGGGCTTTACATCCGGGAACGACTGGCCGAAGTGCAGCAGCCATTCCTGCACGAGCGAAGGGCTGGCGGGCGGATGGACGCCCAGTTGCTGGACCTTCATGACGACCAGGTTCACGACGAGGAAGGTGATCGGCCCGATGGCCCCGAGCACCAGCGCGGCATAGGCGCCTGTCGTCGTGGCACGCCGCCAGTAAAGCCCCGCCACCAGCAAGGTGAACACGCTGGCCAGGTAAATATTGCCCGTTACGGCGAGGTAATCGAAGGCATTGCCCGGCAGCTCGTACCACAGACCGTAAACCAGGAGGAACAGGCCGATGGCCAGCACCAGCGAGCGCGTAATCAACAGCCGCGCTGCCGGGGACAGCGGCTTCTTCACGCACGGCGCGATCAGGTCGTTGTAGATCACCGTGGCCCACGTCAGCAGGTAGCCGCTGTCGGTGGACATCTCGGCGGCCAGCGCCGCAGCCAGCAGCAGGCCGATGAAGCCCGTCGGCAGCAACAGCCCCAGGTAGGCCGGCGTCGCGCGCAGGCTCGCCTCATTAGCCGGCAGACCCTGCAGCGCCGCGGGCAGGCCGCCGTGCTGCGAGAAATAGACCAGCGCCGCCGCGCCCCAAAGACCAGGCAGAGCGAAGCGGCCGACGAAATAGAATGCCGTTCGCCGATACATGCGCTTGGCGGTCATTTCATCCCGGGCCGAGAGCACGCGCGAAATCTGCGTCTGCCACGTGGTCACCGCCGCGACCTGGAAAACCAATTGCCACAACAAGTAACCCCAGCCGAAACTGCTCGCATGAAACGGATTGAACGGGTGCGCGTTGAGGGTTTGGCCGGTGCCCGCCACCCCGCCCTGCCAGCAGTGCCAAAGTCCTTGCACCAGGTCATGCCAGCCCACGCTCGCGATCACCAGGATCGAGGTAACGACAATCCCCAGGCCCTTGACGATGAATTGCAGGTAGTCCGTCACCAGCACCGACAACATGCCGCCCAGCACGGTGTAGAGCAGGATCATGCTGAGCAGCATCGTCATTACCCATTCCAGCCAATGGGCTGGCATGCCCGTAGCCGCCACCAGAAACTCGCCTCCCAGCCGCAGAAAGATGCCCATGTTCAAGACCCCGCCCAGCACGATGAACAGACCGGCCAGCCACCGGACCTTGGTGCCAAACCGCCTCTGGAACAACTCCGGGATTGTCATCACCCCCGCCCGGCGCAGCGGCCCGATCACAAACCCCGTCCGCCCCACCAGGTACATCGCCACTGCAACGAGCACCCCGACGGTCGCCCCCGCAAAGCCGTTGGTGAACCCCAGTTGCGCCGTGTACATCACCGTCACCAGGCCCAACTCCGTCGCGGCCAGCGACGCGATGCCCAGGTTCAGGTCCATCGCCCGCCCGGCGACCGCGAAGTCCTCCACGCCGCGGATATACCGCCGCATCCAGATACCCGCCGACATGCAGCCGACCAGGTAACCGACGATGATGACCCAATCAATCAGCGCGAGGTGCATATTGCTCGATTGTTCACGGAACGGCCTAGCTATTAGCAGAAGGTCCAGAGCGCGTCACTGGAAAACTGATAGAAAATTGCTTTTTGTGCGCGCGCATGTAATGGACGCTGCGCGGGTGAGGGAGGATTGCTTTTTGGTCTCACCAAGCATGCACCGATAATGCCAGAGCGCGGCGGAAAATCAATACAGCCGTTCGCGTTTTCCGGCTGGTTTTAAAGCAGCGGCGCGGACGCCAGCGGGCCGGAAGGAACCATGTGGCCCCTTGAACCCCACCTCGCCGATGCCTTGCAGTTCATCCCGGTGAAAGGGAACTGAAAATGCAGCGAAACTGTTACGTCTGGGTTCATCCGGTTAGTTGCACCCCAGTCCGGGTTTCCGCCACTGATTACTCGCCGCCTCGCCCGCCCATCCCACCGCCCGCCCAAGCTCTGGGCGATGCGGCAAAATCGTCAGAAAACCGGCAAAACTTGCCTCTTGACGCTCTTGGACCAGCCTACCAAGATGAGGCTGGGATGAGTGAGAACGAGCAATCTAAATGTTTATCAAATGTTCTCGCCGCGTTTGGCTGTCTGGCGGCCATCGTTTTCTTCACGGCAAATGGGCTGCAAGCGGCAGACCCGCCGCAGAAGACCGGAGCCGGGCCGGAACTACGCTCGGAACTCTTGAACAACGGGCCGATACCCTGCATTGGCACCTTTGGCAGTCCGGATGCGGCACGAACCAATCTCCTGAGTATTCGCAACCTGGTTAATGCCGGCGCGAAAGCCAAGGCCAGGGCGATGATCATTATGGCCAAGGGGGAACCGGGTTTCTGTGTATGGGACAGCAAGAATTATGATTACTCGATTCGCGGTGTCTCCACGAGGGATTTTCTTGGCGAATTTGTGACCGCCTGCAAAGCTCAAGGAATCACTCCCGGCGTTTTTTACGACATTACAGACGTCCGTTACGAAGGAATCGTCCGATACGGCGGCCCTATCGGGGCGCCATATTTCACCCTCATCAAACAGCAAGTTGCCGAGCTATTTACCCGCTATCCTGGATTCCGATTTCTGGTTCTGAAGGGAGCCGCCCGTTTATCCAAATCACAATGGTCCGACCTGCGCGAGGTCATTAGCAGTGTGAGTTCCAATTGCTGCATACTGTGCCATCCATGGGCGCTTATGGCCAAGGAGCCGATGGGGCTAGCGTTTAACTGGACAAAGGGCACGACTGGGTCCCATTGGGAAGGTACGACTGGGATCCCGTGGAAAGCGGGAACCACGGCACAAAGTGTCTATCAGGGTTGCGTGGCAGATAATGCCGCCGGACAAGCTTCCGTAATGTTGATCTGGCCAGACAAAGAAACCGGGAGCATGTCCGGAGAAAATGCGGATGTTCTCCGGCAAGTGCGGGAAATGCTGGAGCGCAATCCGCCGGCCACGCTTCTACCGATTAATGCAGATAAGCAGACCCCGGCGGAACGGATCAAGCAACTCAAGGAACTATTGGATGGCGGCATCATTACCAGAGAGGAGTTTGATAAGAAGAAAAAAGAAATTGTCGATTCACTGTAAAAACCGACCCGATGGGATCTCCTGCAAAATGTCATGGATGAACCCCGCCTGCATCCTCATGAATCGAGAGAAAGACATCATCCGTTGATGTCGGATCCTTGGTGAGGTGCAGCGTGATACTTTGAAGGCTACACGCGCTTGCTCTGGTTAAGAAACTCCAGGCTTTGCGGTCGCCGGTGTACCCGAATTGCGATGTCCCTCGGCTCACATAAAGCACTTCCGGCCCAACGGTCACCCCGTCATAGTTCTGCCACAGCACTTCGCTCTTGGCTCCAGCCAGTCCGGTGCTGAGTATTGCCACACACATGAGCGCTTTCATTGAAACTGATAGGAAATTTTTCCTCTCACCAAGCATGCGTCAATATTGGCAGTGCCCGGCGGATATGTCCATCCCGGCATTTTGCGCGTTTCCGCCCACGGTTTGGACCAACCGCTGAATCTGGCGGGCCGAACCGCAATGCCTCCGGTGCCTTGCAAATGCTGCTGGGCCTTTTGGTAGCTGGCCGACTTGCGAACCCGTTGCGGCAAGTTCACGAAAACCTTTGCCGTCCATCCGGCTTCCGTCGCAACGGCAGATTGCCAGCGATATCTTGACGGCCTGGAATGTGGCGCCAAGAGCAAGAAGGCCGTCCGGCGTATCCTGTGGCGCTTGTTCGACCACTGTGAAAGCCGTGGTTACATCCCAAGAGGAACGAACCCAATTACCACCACGGAGACCGCCTCAGGCCCGCTTCGGGGCGAGATCGCCGTTTGGACGCCGGCCGAAATGAGCCGCCTGCTATCCTCGGCGGCGCGTTCAGTCTCCAGCTCAGCTCGGAATCCGGCGTGAGCTACCAGTCCCTACTCGCCACGAACCTTCCCGCCACGACCTGGACCGACGAAGGCGTACCCGTTGCCGGCACCGGTGGCCTTCTCACGAACACCCTTTCGCTCACCGCGGAGCCGAAAAAGTTCCTGTGGCTGAGACTGCCCAGCCGTTCAAATCCCACTTTGCAGGCGCAGCCCAGCGGCCGCCCCTCTCTTCCAAATTTGCATCGACGGTGCTCACAAAATCCTGGATGCTAATAAGCATGTTACTAATCCGCTCTGCCTTCCTATTTGTGCTGTCGATGAGCCCGCTTCACGCCGCGCCACCCAATGACAGTTTTGCCGCTCGCATCGACCTCACTGGCGCGAGCCTCACCACTGCTGGAACGAATATCGGAGCGACGATCGAGACCGGCGAACCG
>JBBQYD010000006.1:0-29578 GCA_038209025.1 Verrucomicrobiota bacterium
GACTTCCGTGGTGTTGCTGCGAAAGACCGTGTTTTCCAGCAGGTCGGCATTCGAAGCGTAGGTGTATCCGGCAGAATAGCAGCCGTTGCTGACAACCGACAGGCGTCCGTACGAATCGTAACGGTAATCCGTCCGCAACGCTGGCGTGACTCCCTGCACCCGGAGTTGATCCCGGCCAAAGACTGTCTTGGAGTCAGACCAGCACATTGGCGCTTTTTTGGCCCATTTCATGGTGCTGCCTCCGGCTTTGTGGGTGGGTTTGCATTGGCGGCCAGGGAGATGAGGGCTTTCATAGGGGTGCGGGGAAAATGGGCGGGCTGTCTGGCATTGGGCAGGGCAGCGGGCAGGCGCCAGGATGGGCGGACGGACGGGGATGTTTTTCGCGCCGCTGCGGGGGGTGCCCCCTCGGGCGACGGAACCTCAGCTATAGCCAGCGCGTTCAGATTCATACGATTCGGTTTCGCAGATGAACCGGGAGCGACTGGTTCAGAAGTGGAATTGCGACAATGAGGCTCTTAACAGAAGCATTGAGACCTGTCAAGATCACCGAATAGGATTTCAGTAGAGCTTATTACTATGAGGACATAGCCTTACTGTGTTCCAGGAGAAAGACAACGGACAGGGGCAAGGTTCTCCGCCCCGGCAGAGGCGTTCGAAGCGCCAGGTTTCGCGGCGTGGTTTGCAGGCCTCGCCGCGAACCTCATGCAGACTGGCTGAGGCGCCTATTGTCCTTACCGCACCTTGAGGAGGACGCTTTCGGAGTGGCTGTTGAATTCCGGCGCATACATGCACTCGATCAAGGCCACGCCGGATTGATACTCACCGCGCAACTGCACCCGGCTGGAATATTCAAAGACATAGACCCCCTTGGGCAGGTAATCGATGAAGAAATGACTGGCCGTGTCCCGGGTGCTCTCGTAATAGGCCAGGCCGTCCTGGTACCGATATTGTGAACGCACGTTCACCGGCTCCACCCCACTCCCGCGCTGGTCTTTCAAATGCACGTATTCCATGTCGCGGTCGGTGCGCAACTCCACGCGTGTGACCAGTTCATCCCCGACCTCCAGCGGACCGGTGACCGGTTCGATAACGGGGCCGGTTGCTTTGGTCACCTTGCGATAGCAGGTTTTCTTGAGCTTCAAGGGGGTGCCACTGTACGACTCGACTTTGGCCATGTCTTCGAGGTAGGCCCAGTGGATGGAACCCCAGGCCACCCCGGTGTCCGTCTTTTCCACCGTGACCCTGCCCAGTTCCGGCTGGATGTCCGCGGGTTGAAAACGGCGCTCGTAAAAGCCGGTCCCGGCTTCAACCCCGGTCGGGCTCTTCGGCGTGATATCGATGGCGCCTACGGTAACCCGCACCAGCGCATCACTGGAAAGCAGGTCGCGCCCGCGCAGCAGCAGGGCATAGACGGCATCCGCCGTGGCCCTGGTCGTCTTCCAATCCTGGGTCTGTTTTTGTTTGAGGAGCCAGACGCGGCAATCCTCGACCGCCGCGGCATCCTTGGAGATTTCGTCGAAGGCTTCGATCATCAGCGCCTGGGTTTCAATCGGTGCGCGATACCACCACCAACTCAACTCGGCATCCCGCCAGAACCGGCCCATCTCCTCATTGGTGACGCTGCGTTCCTTCAGCGAAGCCATGATGGCTTTCGGGGTGTTGCCGGGGGTGCCCCGCCCTGCCTGGGCGAAGCGCTGGAGCGCCAGTGCCAGGTGCGCCTGGGATTGGCGGTTGGCGGTGTCCAACCAGTATTCCCGGGCTTGCCGGAGGTAAAAGTTGATGGCCTTTTCATGCCCGCCGGCGATCGGCTTGTCCTTGAGGAAGAAGCTGCGGCCATACAGATACAGCGCATCCGTGACGGAAGGAACATATTGATCGGGATTGGGCCGCCGCTGGATGGCTTCGTAACGTTCGTGCATCCACGCATCGAGGGTTCCCAAAGCGCGCACCGCCGGGGAAATGTCGGCATCCACCTGGAGATGCCGCAAGCGCCCGAAGCCGGTGACGATGTATAACGTGATATACTCGTTGCCCGGCCCCCCGGGGAACCACGGCCAGCGGCCGTCGCCCAATTGCATTTGGACCAGCTTTTCGAGGGTGCGCCGCGTTTCGTAGTTCAACCGGTTGTCCTCAAAAAGAATGCCGACATTCCGCCGGGCCTGGCTTTCGCTTTGCGACTGCTGAACCCAGGGAGTTTCCTCCAGCGCGACGCTCTTCAGGTCCTGGTTTTTTTCGAGCGGGCTAGCGAGGGCGGGAGTGTTGCGCCATTGTTCGAACACTTTGTGAATCTTCGGATCGGAGGTGGCGATGCCGCGCGCCAGGGAGTTCGCGTAATAACGGTTGAACGTCTGCTCGCTGCATTCATGCGGGAACTCGATCAGGTAAGGCAGCGCCAGGACGGCATACCACGCGGGGTTCGACACCATCTGCACCACCAGGTTCTGATGCCGCAGGGTATCCGATTTGCCGGAGGCGAGGAGGTGGGCGAATTCGAACTGTTTGGTGGCTGGGCCGCGGATGGGCAGCGGCAGCGATTCACGCACCAGAATGCGCCGCGAGAGCACCGGCACGGCTCCTTCCTCGCCGTCTGAAACCGTTGCCGACGCGGCAACCGCCTTGTAGGTGAGGAACCCGCAGCCATCCGGCACCTGGATCCGCCAGGAGACGCTGCGCGAGGCTTTGGCTGGCAGGGTGAACGGTTGCCCGGGTTGTTGGTTGCCGAGTTTGGCGTCAGCGGGAACCTCCGTGGCTCCGCTGTTCACCGCCTCCTGGAAGGTCAGGCGCACCGTGCCAGACTGCGGTTTATCCGATTGATTGGACACTTTGACCGTGAATTCCACGGTATCGCCCTCGCGCAGAAAGCGCGGCGGATTTGGTTGCACCATGAGATCCTTGCCGGTCACGGCGCTGCCTTCCAGGAACCCGCTGCGGACGGCCTGGTCGTGGGCAAAACCGAGGAATCGCCACCGGGTCAGCGCCTCGGGCATGGTGAAGCTCATGCGGACAACTCCGTTTGAGTCGGCCACCAGTTGAGGCAAAAAGAAGGCGGTTTCCGTGAGGTTTTTCCGCGCCGTCACTTCATTTAAGTTTGGCTGCGGGCCGGCTGGCGGTTCGCCGCCGCCGCCGCCAGCCATTGCTGCGGTATATCCCAGAGCCATGTCATCTGCCACCACCACGCCTCCGTTCGATTTTGACATCGGGGCCTCCAGCATTCCTAGAGCATACGAAGCGTCTGCTTCCATCGGGGCCGCGGCGGGGGCGTTCATCTGGCGCACCATCGCACCGCGCGAAAAAATTCCCCGGCCATAAGACCCATACCAGCGGCCGCTGGTCGTGATATCGGATGGGAAGGTCCAGGGTGTCAGGCCGGCGTTTCCGGCCCGCGGCTCCCAGCGGCCCAGGAGATGACCAAACCCGCGGTGCAGGTTGGCAAAGCCGGCTGGACTCCACGAGTTTTCCTGCCGGAACACATCAAACCGCGAGGGCCAGGAATGCGGCGCGAAAGCGTCCAGCGACGCGTCATATAATCCCGCCACGAATTCGGCGGATACCCGGCCGGCTTTTGGCCCGGTAATGATCGCCGTCCAGGTCTCCGGCTGCCCGGGCTGGAGCTTGGAGACAAAGTGTTCCCATTTCACCTCCAGTTCCTGGTTGGTCCAGGGGACCTCAATCTTGCGGGATTCCAGGTAGGCGCGGTTCTCCCGCACCTGGGTGACATGAAGGTAAAGTCCTCCCCGGTAACGCTCCCCGATGGACACCTTGATCGGCTGCTGGGTGCGCCCGGTTTTCGTCCAGTAACGCTCCAGAATCCGGCCCCGGTGCTCAATCTCAACCAGGGCGCGCCCCACGGGATAGCCGGTGCCCCACAGCGCCGTGAACTCCTGCCCGGGTTCACGCGTCCAGGCGGGCGCGGCCAATAGTTGAGGAATCCGGATGCCCAGCTTCGCGGCCTCCGGGTTCAATACCTGGACCGGCATCTGGCCGGTGACCTTTTTGCCGAACCTGTCCTGGCTCTCGATCAGCACCCGGTAGGGGCCTTCCTTAAGCTTGAGATTCAGCCTGGCCACCCCGTTGGTGTCGGAAGTAAACCCGCGTTCGAACACCACCTTGTCCAACGGCCACGTGTTCGGATTCGATTCATCCTTGTCAGGGGTGCCATCCTCATCCTGATCCTCCGGCATCAGGATGGCGCGATGCACCTTGGCGGGCGCTTTGAGCGAGTAAACCTTGAGGGCGCCTTCGGCCACCTGCGGTTCGCCGTCCAGGGTTTTGGTGTTCACGGTGACCTCCACCGGGGCATTCACAGTCTGCCAGGGCTCGGCCGCCGCCGTGACTTCCAGCGCCGCATACCCCAGCGCGATGGACCGCGAGGCGGACCGGGTTTCACCGGCGGAATCGGTCACATCCGCATGCGCCTGGAATCGAAACACCGGACCGTCGGCCTCGGGAATCCTGGGATCGGGTTTGGCGGTGAACTCCACCTGGAACGAGCCGTCGTCGCCGGTGGTTAAATCGCCGTGGGCAATTTCCTCGCTTTGCCCGCCCCAACCGCCGCTGCGGTACCATCCCCACCACCAGGGCATCCGCACTTCGCGCACGATCCGGTAGCGCACCTTCGCGCCGTCCACTGCCGCGCCTGTGTAGCCCATCGCATGCCCCGTGAGCCGGGCGATGCCGCCCAGCTTTGTCCCTTCTTTGGGAGCATCCATGGTTACTTCGAACTTCGGCCGTTTATACTCTTCCACCCGCAAGCTGACGGCGCCCACCAGCGGACTCTCCGCCTGCAACGACATTGCGCCCATGACGCGGTCGCGCGGGGCGGTGAAACTGCCGGTGACCGACCCAAAATCATTGGCCCGCAGCTTCTGCCGCTCAATGGCCTGCCCGTTTGCATCCAGGAACGCGATGGAAACTTCCTGCCCCCGCATAATGCGGTATTCATCCTTTTCCTGGTCCACCCACACGCACACGCCTTTATACTGGATGGTCTGCCCCGGACGGTATAGCGCGCGATCCGTGAAGAACACCACGCGGCCCTGTGGGGCCACGGGTTGCGGCGGGTCGCCGGTCCACACGTCATCGGCGGAGGCCACCGTTTGATCCCGGTGCCGGGCGCGCACCAGCACGGCCCGCCCGCCGGTCTCCGTGACGCTGAAAAACCCGTTGCCATCGGTGCGCAAGGTGGCGAACAATTCGCGGCGATCGGTATTGAACACCTGCCGCCAGCACTCCACTTCCGCGCCGGAAACGGGCTCGCCGGAGCGGGCATCCGCCACCAGGCCTTCCAGCCGGCCCTGGCGCGGGCGGGTGACCAGCGCCAGTTCGCTCACCCACACATCCGTCAGGGAGACCACGTTGTTGGTTTCGCCAAAACCGGGCTCCGCACTGGCGGCAATGAAGTAATAGCCCGGCTTTAACGCCGCGGGAGCGGGCGTCGTGAACAGGCGTTGTTTATAATCCCGGGTCGGCGGCAGTTTGGTTTCCCAGGTCAGCGCCGGAGCCCGTTCCAGGAAACCTTTCCGTTCCTTGTAAGGCAGGTTGGCCGGGTTCCGATGCGCCTGGCGCGTCACTTCCTGCCAATCGACCGCAATGGCCCGGAAATACAGCTTTTCCAGGTTGCGGTAATTGACATTGATCCTGCTCCCCGGCTCCTTGGAGCCCGGGGTCCATACCCGCTCGGTGGACAACGACAAGGTCTGGCTTTCGATCTCGGTCACCAGGTTCTGGCACATTCTGCCCGCGACGGAATCCGGGAAGAGCTTGAACCCGCGCAGGGCCAGTTCGCGTGCGCCCGGCCAATCGCCCTCCTGGTGCAGCACGCGCCCCTGGCGCTCCAGGGCCACGGCGGCAATGTCGTGATCCGCATATTCGCGCGCCGCCGCCGCCAGCGCCACCTTGTAACGTTCGTTCTTTTCCTCGCCGAAGGCGGTGTTCCACGCCCACTCCAGGCGGCCCAGAGTCGCCTCGGCAAACGCCAGCCCGGGGGCCGGATCACCCTGATGGAACCGGAGCAGATCCTGCCACAGGCGCAACGCGCGATAGGCCGGGGCGTTCGTGTTCGGGGTGGCCGGCGCCCACGCCAGGAACTCCGCCGTGGTGCCCAGCGCCGGACCATTGGCGGCAATTTCAAAAGGGTTCTCCGGTTTGGCTGACCATTGCTCGCCCGCGCTGTAAAAGGCAATCGCCTGGTGCGCCAGGAAGTCATACAGCGTGGGACGCCACGCCTCCGCCATCGTGCCTCGGACGAGCAAACCCCGCCAATCGCTCACCGGCGTTTTCCGCAGGGATTCCCCGGCTGCCAGCGCCGCCTGGAAATGGCGGTCGATTTCGGCGAACAACCGCGGCAGATCCCACATGGTGAAGTCCGTTCCAGGAGCGGCGGCCGTTTCGGTCCGCTGCATGAAACGCCAGCGGTTCTGCTGGTAATACTGCCAGTACCAATGCGCCAGGATGGCTTCCATGACCGGCCGGGCCTCCGCCGGCGCTTTGGCCAGTTCAGCCTCCAGCCGGATGATCTTTTCCTCGGGCTTATGGCCCTGGATATTGCCCTCCAGGCTGATCTTCCTGGCGATGGCGCGGACGGCTTCCGGATAGGCTTTTTCCGCGAGGGCCCCCTGGATGATGGGCTCCAGGTTGGTGATGGCGGTTTGCGGCAGCCCTTTCCTTACCGCTTCATCAACCTGGTTCCAAAGCTCATCTCGTGCCCCGGCGGCGGCGAACGTTTTCATAAGGAGAACCAGTATCAGTGTTTGCCAGACTCGTTTCATAATCCAGAACCGTTTTCTTATTGGACGGGAAAACAGGCTAAACCCTCCCGCGCCGAAGAAAAGAAAACAGCGAAACGGCAAAAAGCAAGCGGGCGAGGCATACTGATATCATCAACTGCTTGCGGCAAGGGCAGGTTTCTGATGAATTCCCCGGCCGGGTGCTTCAGATCACATTTCGTCTCGTGAGGGGATTCGCGCGTAACGCGCTCCGGGCTTTTGGCCCGAGCTGCCCACGGAACCGCAATATTGGTGACTCAGCCTGGAGCCGGATGGTTGGGCCATTCGCGTGTCAGACTCATGATATTTCGGGATCGATGCCCATGCTCCGAAGCGATGATCGCTCGGCTTCGGTGAGTGGCGTAGCGATCTCGCGATAATGTCGCTCTATTTCGGGGCGCAATCCCCGCGTGAATCCTACATTCAGGGCCAAGCCGGCTTTCTGAAGCGCCTCCCGCAAGGGTGACATTCTGTCGAAGGTCCGGTCAATTGCCTGCAACATGTCGGTCAAACGATACAACTCAATTTTATCCTGGGGTGTCATGGCGGGTGTCAGGCCCAACTATCTATTTTACACAAAAAGTTTTCGGACCTCCTCGACACACGAGACGCCGGTGAATATCCTGTGCGGCCTTATGCCAAACTTCGTCTCTCCCAGCCTCATAGGCCTGATGCTATTCGCGGTTGCCGCCTGTGCGTCTGGGGCAGCTCCGGTCAAAGCCACGCTGAACGGCGCGGAACTGGAATTCGACGGCGACACCGGCGCGCTGCTGCGGCTTTCGTATCCGGGGGCCGGCGAGTTGCTGAACGCAACGCCCGAGCGCGCCAGCCTTATTGACCTGGCGTATCCGCACGCCAAGTTCGAGGTGCTGCGGCTTGCCAGCCGGTATTCGCGCGTGGCGAAGATTACGGCATCCAGCCAGTCCGTGGAAGTGCACTGGGACAAACTCGGCATGAGCCGCACGAACTTCATGGTGGAGGGGAGCGTCTCTGCCACCGTGAAGATTACCGCCGCGCCGGACGGCCGGTCGCTCGTCTTCATCGGCTCGGTGCATAACCAGTCGTCCAACGCCGTTCGGCAGGTGCTGTTTCCCGATTTGATGGGCCTGGTGCCGGTGGGCGAGCCGGCGGAGACGATGTTCCGGCATTCGCTGGGCGCGTCGCGGCCGTTCGTTGACCTGGCGCCGAACGAGGGCAAGTTGGCCGAGCAATACATGACCGAGAACGCCGCCTTCGCCGCCGAATACAAGTCCGGCGGTCTGTTCAGCACTTTGGGCCTGCGCTGGCTGGACTACGGCAGCTTGAAGGGCGGGCTCAGTCTGTATTCCCGCCAATGGGGCTGGGACGAACCCATCACCGTCCGGCTGCATCTTTCCGAGGTCGAGCAGAAGCTCCGGCTGCTGGTGCGGCACGACCTGGTGCTGGCGCCGGGGCAGCAATGGCAGAGCCAGGAGTTCTGGCTGACGCCGCACACCGGCGGCTGGGCCAAGGGCATCGAGCCGTTCCGCGCCTGGGTGAAGCAGAATTACAAACGCCAGTTCCCCCTGCCGAAACGAGTGCGCGACGGCATCGGCTTCCGCACGATCTGGATGTGCCAGATCTATCCGAACGATCCGCAGGACGCGGTCTTCAAGTTCTCGGACCTGCCCGCGCTGGCGAAGGAATCTGCCGCGCACGGTCTCGGGGAAATGGTGATGTGGGGCTGGGCGCCCGGTTTTGAGCGGCCCTTGCCGCCGCCTTTCCCGCACCTCGGCACGGAGCAGGAGCTTTACGACGCGGTCAAGGCCTGCCAGCGGCTGGGCGTCACAGTCTCCCCCTTCATCAGCGTGGTGCAGGCCACCCGGTCCAACGCTCCCCGCTATGGGCTGGCCGTCGGCGACAATAACGGCTGGACCTATCACACGGAGCTGGTGCCGCGCTGGAACCCGCCTTACGCCTCACAGCTTGCGTGCGTCGGCATTCCCACCTCGAACCCGCTCTGGCAGGAAGATGTCCTGGTCTCGTGCAAGAAGCTCGTGGATAACGGGGTGCCCTCGCTCGGCTGGGACCAATACTGGACCACCACCGCCGCCGAGCCGAACATGCAGTCCCTCACCCGTAAGATCCGCGAATACGCGCTCCAGCAGGATCCCGAGGCGAGCTTCAGCGCCGAGGAGCTTTGGAATCTGGAGATAGACAGCGGCTACCTTGACTTTACGTGGAACTGGGGCGGCTGGCGCGATTGCGGGGCGCTGACGAGCGTGCTGCCGACCCCGCGCGTCAACGCCTGCATTGACCATTCGCCGCTGGCGGTGAAGAAAGTCTTCGCCGACAACCTCTATCTGAACATCATGCCGCGGCGCAAGGAATCGGCCAACGCGACAGACTGGATCAGCCACTACCCGGAGATGAGCCGGGCGCTCAAGCAATGCGCCGCCCGCCGGCAGCAGTTCCTGACTTACTTCACCCGAGGCACATTTATCGGCGGCTGCCTGCTGGCCGAGCCGTGCCCGGGCGCGCACACGGCGGCTTATGTCCTGCCTGAAGGACTGTTGATGGTGCTGATCAATGAAGCCGCGCCGCGCAAGATCTCCTTCACTGCGGACCCGGGCGCCTGGCTGCAGAAAGACGGGGGCTGGCGCGTGCGGACCTGGAATGCCGACGGCAAGCGGCTCACTGAATCGAGGTTTCGCGGGCCTGCCTGGCACGGAAAGACGCCGCCGATGGCGGCGGGTGAGATGATGTTTTACGAAATCGCGCGCTGAGTTCCGGCGTTCAAGGGGGTTGATCAACTCATCCAGTTTGTCCGCAATCGCCTGCACCTCGGCCGGGTGGGTGATGGAATGTGTCCACCACCGCAGGCGCTGTCGCCACCAGGTAAATTGCCCAATGGGCTGGGCACGCTTGGTCGGCACTCCAAGGAGGCTGATCCGACCGCCGTCGCGTCAATCTTGATGGCGTGGGCTTGCGTAGCGCACTGCCAGGAGCAGCAAGGGAAGCGTGGCTGCTGCAGGGAAAATCAATTCAGGGCCATTCACGCACAGCAATTCTCATTTTAGCTCTGGTTTGCGGTGGCCTGGGCATCTTGCCCATGTCCGGATAGTGAAAAGGCAGATTAAACGATTGACTTTTTCCGCCGTTTATCCATAACAAACATTGACGGCCCAATCGTGAGTTAGCGGAGGCGACTTTTAGTCCCGCAGCCTGAACGATCATGGGAATGGTAGCGGGCTACAGGGTTGTCCGGCACTTCTGCACTTTGGGTCGATCAGGGTTCAAATGGCTAATGCTCGATTCATATGAAAAGGAATCTATCCCACCTAATCGCATCGTTTTTGCTCGCCGCTTCTCTGTCCGCGCTGGCACAACTTGAAACTGCCTTCACCTACCAGGGGCGGCTCGTTGGTACGAACGGCCCCCTCAATGGAGAATATGATGTGGGATTCTCCCTATATGATAATGACAACTTCCAAATAGGCAGCACGATAACCAATGACGCGGTGGTGGTAACGGAAGGGCATTTTTCGGTGCTTTTAGATTTTGGGCCGGATTCATTTCGCCGGCGCTTTGTGTCACCCCGCCAGTCTGAAGGACCCGGCGAGTGGCTGGAGATCAAGGTCCGGACCAACAGCAATAAAGCTGTTTTTCAAATGCTTTCGCCCCGGCAGCGCATTACTCCCACGCCCTTCGCTTCGACGGTCACCCGCCCGCTGCCATCCAGCGCCCTGGAGGGCAACTACTCTGAGAAAGTTACGTTCAACAATTCCTCAAATGCATTCCTTGGCTCGTATTATGGGGATGGCTTTAACCTCACCAACCTGAACCTGTCCGGCCTTTGGCAGCTCAAGGGCAACGCGGACACCATTCCCGGCAGTGATTTTCTGGGCACGACCGACAACCAGGCTCTGGAACTGCGCGTGAACGGCGGGCGGGCGCTCCGGTTGGAACCTCACGCTACGAGCCCCAACCTGGTGGGCGGTTACCTTGGGAACCTTGTGTCCGGGGGGGCCTACGGAGCAGTCATCTCCGGGGGTGGCAGCGGCACGGACACGAACCGCGTTTCAGCCATTTACGGCACCGTCGGAGGCGGTTCGGGAAACGCGAGCGGCAGCATGTGGAGCACCGTCGGCGGCGGGCGAGGCAACACGGTGCAGGCTAATTCAGCGAATGCCCTGGTTGCCGGGGGCTCCGTCAACACCGTCGGCTCTGACTCTTCAGGAGGGGTCATCGGTGGCGGCACGGGCAACACGGTAAGCGCCGTTGCGCCGCAGGCCACGATCAGCGGCGGTTCGTTCAACCAGGCTCTCGGAACATTTGCTGCGCTTGGCGGTGGCGAACGCAACCAGGCGACGAACTACGCGACTGTAAGCGGCGGCAACCGCAACCGGGCGACGGGCCGTTATGCGACTGTGGGCGGCGGCAATACCAACTCGGCTTCGGGCCTAAACTCCGTGGTAAGTGGTGGGATTAACAACCTGGCTGCTGATGTCGGCGCCACGGTGGGTGGCGGAGAGGAAAACGCCGTGCTGGGAAGCCGCTCCACAGTGGGCGGCGGCTGGGGCAACATAGCAGATACCTCGTACTCCACCGTAAGCGGTGGACAGAGCAATGCCACCCTCGCGTTCTATAGCACGGTGGCAGGCGGCGGGTTTAACACCGCTTCCGGAAGATTTGGAATAGTGGCGGGCGGATACCTCGGCCAGGCCGCAGGAGATTACTCCGCGGTTCTTGGAGGCTCACACAATGTGGCACAAGGCAGTTATAGTTTTGCCGGGGGCTATTATGCCACGGCGGCCCACGCGAGTTCATTCATTTGGAACGGCGAGGGCACCGCCAGCCAGAGCACGACTGAGGCAGGGCAGTTCAAAGTACACGCCCCGGGCGGCGCCCTGTTCCACACCGGCACGAACGCCTTATATGCCAGCGGCGAAATGAGCTGCGGGACGCTGACCATCCGGGGCGGGGCGGACCTGGCGGAGCCGTTTGCGCTATCGGAGGAAACGATTGAACCTGGTGCGGTAGTCGTCATTGACCCGGATAGACCCGGACGGCTGAAGCTGAGCACGACCGCCTACGATCATAAAGTTGCGGGAATCGTGAGTGGAGCAGGCGGCGTGCAACCTGGCATCAGCATGATCCAGGCGGAGAAGCTTGAAGGCGGGCGCAACGTGGCCCTGAGCGGCCGCGTGTATGCGCTGGTCGATGCCACGCAACACGCGGTGCGCCCGGGAGATCTCCTGACCACGTCGGACACGCCCGGGCACGCGATGAAAGCAGTGAATTCGGCTTTGGCTCCGGGGGCGGTTTTAGGCAAAGCGATGACCCCGCTGGCCGGAGAACGTGGCCTGGTGCTGGTCCTGGTGAGTTTGCAGTAAGCAGCTTGAACCATGGCAACAAGGAGCACCATGAGAACGCTAAACAAGCTGCTCGTAATGGCCATCACCAGCGCGGTGCTGGGGCTGGCGGCTTTGTGCGACGGCGCCAGCCTTTCCGATTTTGGCTACGGCAACATGACCACCAAAAGAACCATGCCCACGGTGCTGATACTGGTGAATTTCACGAATAACAATGGCACTACGGAGCACACCATTCCTTATCAGATGGGGCCGGACCTGGTAGGCATAAACTATCTCGGGGCCGTGCATTGGTACTCCAACTGGTTCTTCAGCCGGACCTCGTCGCCCAAAAGTGTCAATGGCTTCTTTCATGAAATGTCTAATGGACGAATGCAATGGGTGCCCGGAGAGGTTCATATGGTGCTGATGGACACCAATTACCTGCATGGGGCCATCAAGGATCGCGATGGCGAGGAGGCGGCCGATGACAAATACCTGTATAAAATGGTCACACAGGCGATCAATCAGGGCCTTGACCTGCTTAGTTATGACACCGATGGCGGGGGAGGAGTCGATCAATTGGAGTGCACCATCCAGCTTATCACCAATGATGAAACTTTCGGTGGGGGTGCGAGGTCGTTCTCGCTGGCCCTTGGGCCATGGTTAAGCTACTACGTTGGCCGGGCCACTATCCAGCGCTGCAACCACGGCATGAACGTGATTGCTGAGGAGATGATTCATGTTTTGCAGAACGGGCATTGCGGGGATATTTACGGCCCCAGCAGCATGAGCGCGGGGTATTCAGTTATGGCTGGGAACACCTACCTGCACGTGGATGCCTGGCATAAGATGCAGTTGGCGTGGTGCGAGCCGCGCATTCACTCCCTGCGGCAGCCCGGTTTGTTCACCTTGTCCGCCGCCCAGCTCATGGATTCCAATTCACCGGTCATACTGTATGACCCCTTGAGCGAGTTGCGCGGAATTCGTGAGTTTTTCGTGCTCGAGTACCGAACGAAATCGTCCCTGACCGCCGGGGGAGGATACGATTCGGACGTGGCCGACAATGGTTTGGTTATCTGGCACGCGGAACAGTGGGGCGGAAAAGACCCGGTGAACTGGACGATGACCTACTACATGTTGCTGGAGAAATGGTGGCGCTGCGAGAATTGTTTGGGAATTTTCACGGTTGGACAAGATGATGCGCAGGTGTGCCCGCTGGGGGGCACCAATCACGTGGCGGAATCGGGCCACCTTGGCATGCCCAGGTGGCACGCCGATGCCGGCGGCGAGCCGGGCTGGCGGCGGTGCAGCAAATGTGGCCAAATGTTTCATGCGCCCGAGGTCACGAGCAGTGACTGCGCGGCGGGGGGACGGCACCTGCCGGAAACCTGGGATTATTCTTTGCGCCGGGATGACGACCCGGAAAGCCTGGGGCAAAGGGGTTGGCAGCACTGCAGCAAATGCCAATCTCTTTTCCGACCCCGTTTTTACGATGACCGGCCTGACGAATACGGTGTCTGCGCAGCCGGCGGGGTGCATTTTGCCGGGACGAATACGACCACCTACGCGGTGCTTTGGACCGACGGGGTGAAGGCCATGATGATCGAGGGCGCGCCAAATCTAAGCCGCAGCCGGGGATCCGCCTGGCACAGCGGCACGACTACACCTCCGCTGCGCTGGTATGATGGCACTCTCAGCGGGACACGCATCGCCGTCAAGCCGTTCGCTCCCTCGGCCGATGCGATTACGATTGAGATTCTGGCCAACTACGATACTTGGGTGGATTTCCCTTACACTGGCACCGAGGAAGGGAGTTTCGAACGGCCTTACAACACGTTCGCGGAAGGAACGGACACGGTCGCTTCAGGCGGAACGCTTCACATCAAAGCCGGGTCCAGCTCCGAAACTCGGCAAGTGAAGAAGCCCATGAAAATAGAAGTTCACGGCGGGCCGGTCAGAATCGGCAGGAAGTAGCTCAACCCCGAAGCAGCGCGGAAGCTTGCGGTAACGGTAAGATGCCGTGACATCGGGCGGAGATTTCTGTTCAATGTCGCGGCATGAAGCACAGACCGGGCGGGTCAGAGTCGGTTAGCGGGGCGAAGTAGGTGATCACCAGAACCCCCACAAACAGGATTATCAGGATCGGGAAAGTTGCACGGATGACCTCGGACATCGGCTTCTTGAACCGGTAGGAGGAGAGGAACAGGCCCACCAATGCCACGATCGGCAGCGCAAGCTCCCATTGTGTTCACCCGCGCCGCGCTGAGTACGGGCGGGCGCGCGCAAATTCCTATCAGTAACTTACTAGAAATGGCCCCTTTTTTGATGCTCTTGGTTTCTCCGGGTTGTTGGGGATGGAGGGAAGCCAGAGCGTGGCGCAGGTTGACCAGAATCCCCAACAACAACCGGCGCCGATCGCAGCAGAGATCGTCGGGACCAATTTTCACGATCTGGCCGATATCGCCGTGGAACACGTCCTTGTCCAAATGGCTTTACTACTATCCCCAACTGCCTAGGATCGTATGCAAATGGGCCTCTATCCGACCAACTGATGGAATTCACGATGAAATCAAACTCAAACCTCATGGTCACTCGTCGCCAGTTCCTCCGCCGCACTGCCGCCGCCGTTGCGCTGCCAATGATTGTTCCTGGCTCGGTGCTCGGCCTCAATGCCGCCGTTGCGCCCAGCAACCGCATCGTCTTCGGTGGCATCGGCCTCGGCCCCCGCGCCCGGGACACGCTGCCGAGTTTTCTCGGCTTCAAGGAAATCCAGTATGCCGCCGTCAGCGACGCCCGGGCCGACCGGTTGACATCCGCGAAAGAATCGGTGGACGCGCATTATGGCAACAAGGATTGCGTCGTGTTCCCGGATTTTCGTGATCTGCTGGCGCGACCGGACATTGACGCGGTATCCATCGCCACCGGTAATCGGTGGCACGCCACCGCCTCCCTGTTTGCCGCGCATGCCGGCAAGGACATCTATTGTGAGAAACCCATCAGCCTCACGATTCAGGAAGGTCGCCGGCTGGTGGAAACCGCACGCCGGTTTGGCACCATCTATCAGGCCGGCACGCAACGTCGTTCCACCGCATCGTATCGGTTCGCGCGCGACATGGCGCTTCAGGGCAAGATTGGCCGCGTGCATACCGTTGAGTCGCAGGTCTGGACCGGCGCGACGATTCCCCACCAGAAATCTACGCCCGTCCCGGCCGGTTGGGACTACGACCAGTGGCTCGGCCCCGTCCAATGGCGACCGTTTGTGCAGGCGCGGGTGGACAACTGGACGTGTTTTTGGGACACCGGCGAAGGCATGCACACCGATATGGGCACGCACTACACCGACCAGATGCAATGGGTGCTCGGCACTGACAACACCGGCCCGGTCGAATTTGAAACGTCCGACATCATCTGGCCTGATCCGGTCAAGTGCATGAGCGAGACGGCCATCTCGGGCACGTTCCGCTGCCGCTATGCGAGTGGGATCAAAGGGGTCATTTATCAGCGTGGTGGATTCACCGACCGCTACATCCGCTACATCGGCGACGAGGGTTGGATTCAAGTGGACGACGACACCGACGTCGTCACCGCCAACCCCAGATCCATCTTGAATTTGAAGACCACCGGAGGCCCGAGTTGGGCCAAGGCCGGCGGACACATCGGCAACCTCCTGGCGTCCATCCGCAGCCGCCAGCCCGCGCTCTGCCACCCCGAAGTTGCCCACCGCGCGCAGAGCATCGTCCAAGCCATGACCATCAGCGCCCGCCTCAACCGAGAGCTGAAGTGGGATCCCGTCAGGGAAGAATTCAATGACGAAGCGGCCAACCGGATGATGTGGCGTGAGTCCCGCGTTCCGTGGTGCGTTTGATCTGCGGTTAATTCCTGAAATGAAAAGTTCCAACTTTGTTTTTCTGACGATGAAACCGCAAACTATCGCCACCCTGGCGCTTGGATCAATCCTGTTCGCCTCGATGCGGCCGGCGACGGCGCAGGCCGCCGACCTCTCCCAACTCACCGCCGCTGTGGCGAAATGGGAGTCCGGTCAGAACGCCGAGCCGTTGCGGCAAATGGAGCAACTCGCCCGCGAGTCGAACGGCAAACGCACGGAACGCGCCGAACTTGAAGCCGCGCTGATCCAGTTGCTGGCCCCGGCTTCGACCTTTGAAGCCATGCGTTTCGCCTGCCAGCAACTCGCCGTGGTCGGCTCGGATGCCTCGGTGCCGGCTCTCGCCAGGCTGCTCCAAGCCAACGAAACCATCGGCATTGCCTGCCTCGCTTTTGGCAACCGTCCTTCCGCCAAGGCGGATCAAGCCCTCCGCGCCGCCCTGCCGGTCGCCCGGGACAAGGGTCGCCGGCAGATTATTTCCACGCTCGGCAACCGCCGGGATGCGCAAGCGGTCCGGCCCCTGGCCTTGCTGGCACGCGACGCGGATGCTGCCGTGGCGGAAACAGCCATCCTGGCGCTCGGCGAGATCGCCAGCGAGCCAGCCGCCAAGGTGATCGCCGAGCTGCGCAAGGAAGCCAATCCCGCCTGCCAACGCGCGGCCGCCGATGCGTCACTCCGCTGCGCCGGGCAATTCGCCAAGACCGGCAAGGCCAAAGCCGCCGCCGGAATTTATGAGGAATTGTTCGCCCCGTCACAGCCCGCCAGTGTACGACGCGGTGCGTTCGTGGCGCTCACGCGCCTGGATCAGGACGGCGGCGACCAACGCATTTTGAAAACGCTGCGCAGCGGCGATGCCTTGTTGACTCCCGTGGCAATTGCGTCCGTGCGTTCGTTGCGATCGGCAGCCGCCTCGGAAACCTTTGCGCGCGAAATGCCGGCCCTGACGGGCGAGGAAAAAGTTTGGATGATTGAAAGTCTCGCCGCCCGCGCCGACGCCCCGGCTCGCGCGGCCATCATTGGCAGTCTGAATTCCTCCGATGCCAGGGTCCGGCGCGCGGCTGCCGCGGCGTTGGGCAACATCGGCGGGGCGACCGCCGTACCGCCCCTTGCAAAAGCCATCGCTGCGGCAAAGGACAGCGACGAAATTCGCGACCTCGGGTCCGCGCTCGCCACTTTACCCAGCGACCGCGCCACGGACCAAGCCATCATCGCTGAAATCAAGGGCGCCCAGGGTGACCCGCGTGCAAGACTGATTCCAGCCCTCGCGACCCGGCCCAGCTCACAAGTCACGGCCTTGCTGCTGGCAGAGGCGGGCAGCCCAGATCTCGCTGTCGCCAAGGCAGCCTACCGTGTCCTCGCCCGGGCTGGCGCGGGTGATTCGTTGACGCTCCTGCTCCAGAAATTTGCCACGTTGCGGGACGCTGCCCTGCGCACCGAAGTGGAAGGCTTTGTCAAACAGGCTGTCGGCGCGACCGAGAATCCCGCCCGCCGTTCCGCGGCGGTGCGCGACACGCTCGGCCAAACCCACGAAGTGGAGAGCCGTTGTGCCCTGTTGCGGCTCTTCCCCGCTGGCGGCGATGCGGCGGAATTCGGTGCGTTGACCACAGCCTTGGGTGACACGGATCCCCGGGTGCGGGACGCCGCGGTTGGGGCGTTGGCCGAGTGGCCGGATATGTCGGCTTGGAACCCGTTGTTTACTATCTGGACGAAACCCGACAGCGAGGCGCAGCGTTCGCTCGCGCTGCGCGGACTGGTGCGGCTGGCCGGGGAGGCCAACGCGGCCCCGGACGAGAAACTCATGGCTCGGTATCGCGAACTCATGGCGGGCGCGCGGGATGACAACGAGCTGAAACAAGTTCTCAGCGCGCTCGGCGGGGCCGCGCATCCCGAAGCGTTGACCATTGCCTTGCCCTTGCTGGATAAGGCCGCCGTTCGCGCCGAAGCGGTGGCGGCTGTCACAAAAATCGCCGGCGCGATCAAACAGAAGCATCCCGAAGCCGCTCAGGCCGCGCTCGACCGCGCCGCCGGGAAATGAGCGGCGCCGCGACCGGCAGACAGATTGACATAAGAAATAAATCATGAACTCGATCAGACTCCAGTCGGTAGTCACATTGCTCCTGGCCGCGTCGGCCCTCGGCAACGCGTCGGACGCCCCGGTGAAATTCATCGCGCATCCTATCGGACGGGTCCGCAGTGAGGCGGTGGGCGTGGCGGATTTCAATGGGGACGGCAAACTCGACATCGTGGCGGGGCCGAACCTGTATTTCGCGCCGGACTGGAGGGCGGTGACGATACGCACGCTCTCCGGCAAGGTGGATGACCAGGGCAAAGGGTACGTGGATGACTTCATGAACCTGCCGCTGGACGTGGACGGCGACGGGAAACTGGACGTCGTGTCGTGCGGTTGGTTCTGCAAGTGCGTGCGCTGGTACCGCCAGTCGCCCGGCGTGGCGGGCGACTGGCCCGAGGAAGTGGTGGACTCCAGCGCGAATTACGAAGCGGGGGACATCGAAGACATTGATGGTGATGGTCAGCGCCGGGAAATCCTCGCTCACTGTCCGGCCACGGTATGGTATGAGGCCGCAAAACTCGCCAGCGGCAAACGCGGGTTGATCAAGCATATCATCTCCGACAAGGCCATGAATTACGGTGGCGGCGTGGGCGACCTGAACGGCGATGGCCGCCCGGACGTGCTGCGGCCGGAAGCGTGGTTTGAAGCGCCCACTGATCCGCGCCAGGGCCAGTGGATCGAGCACGCCTGGGCGCTCGGTGCGAAAGATGGCAAGGCTGATCACACGCCGCAGATGCTCGTGCTCGACGTGAACGGCGACCGGTCGCCGGACGTGATAACCAGCAGCGCCCACCAGCACGGCATCTTCTGGTATGAGCAGTCGCACGCGGATGGGAAGCTCGCGTGGAAGCAGCACGTGATTGACGATTCGTGGAGCCAGGCGCACAGCCTCGCCCTCGCCGACATCAATGGCGACGGCACGCCCGATCTCGTCACCGGCAAGCGGTTCATGGCGCACAACGGCTCCGACCCGGATGAATCCGGCAAGCTGGGGGTGTATTGGTATGAACTCCAGCGCGGCGCCAATCCCAGGTGGACCAGGCACGTGATTTCTTTCGACCAAGGCATCGGTTCCGGCGTGAACCTGTGCGCCGTGGACCTGGACAGGGATGGTGACATGGACGTGGTCGTCACCGGCAAATGGGGCGGGCCGGTCTGGTTTGAGAACAAACGGAAGTGAGTCAAAAGACGCTCAACCAACCAGCTAAACGCTCATGGCCCAACTCCGGCAACGCGAACCCGCATCCGGCCATCATTCCCGTCCGCATCCTTGCTCCCTGCTTCATGTTCCTGCTAATTTCTCGCCGACGAATCACCATGCAGAGACAAACAAAAGCACCTGGCGTTCGGAAAACATCCCTGTATTATGAAATGTGCCCGCCCTAAAGAAATCGTCTTCATCCGACACGGTGAATCCCTCCGCAACGTGCTCCGTGGCGACAACTTCAACCTCCCGGACGCAGCCTCCGTCGCCCAGCTTGGCGATAAATACGATCACGATATTCCCCTCACGGAGCGCGGCCGCCAGCAGGCCCTGAACTCCGGCCCCAAAATCATCGCGGACATTGGCCTGCCGGACTTCGTCTATCACTCCGGCTACGTGCGCGCGGAGGAAACCCTCGACCTCATCCTCTCCCATCTCACCCCCGAGGCCCGTGGTGGGATTCAAATCCGCCACAGCATCAAGCTCCGCGAACGCGATCCCGGCTACACCTGGCACATGGCCCAGCCGGAGGTGGACCAGCACTTCCCCTGGCTCAGCGAATACCACCGCCGCGTCGGCAAACTCTTCTACCGCCCTCCGGGCGGGGAGAGCATCATCGATGTCCACGACGGACGCCTCCACGGCCTGCTCAACTCCGTGATCCGCGACCGCCCCGGCAAAATCGTCTGGTTCGTCTGTCATGGGCACGTCATGCGCGCCGCTCGGATCCTCATGGAACGCATCTCGATTCCCGAGGCCTGCAAAATGGTCGAGGAGCCGATCGAGAACCTGGCGCTCACACGCTACGTGTATCAGCCCGGCTCAACAAAGCCGGTCAGAACACATCTCACGCACACTCACTGGAAGAGTTGACCTGTGGCGACATCGAGATGAAGCCCAAAACTCGGTTATCAGTGTCCGCCGGCGATGGTTGGCCCGAAGGTTGCCACTATACCCTCAGCGAAGTGCGCTTGGTGTGGAGGCGGTCGCGGAGAGACTTCAGGCTGTCGATCGAGGCGGTCAACTGCTTGTGCAGGTTGGTTTGCTCGGCGAGTTGCACCTCCAGGCGATCCTTCGACTGGGTGAGCTTGGTGACCCGCTCTTCCGCGGCCAGACGCGATCCCTGCTCGAGATCCAATTGGGCGCGAGCCTTCGAGAGCAAGGTCTTGTGGTCCGAACGCTCCTGCTCCAGATCGACAACCTCCTTCCGCAGGCTGACGACCATCTCTTGCTGCGCCTGGAGTTGAATTTGCGCCGCCTCCAGCTTTTTGTTTCGCGCGGACGTAACTTCCTCGCTGGCGCGGAGCCGGCCTTGCACCTCGACAAGCTGGCTCTTGGTCCCCTCTTCGGAGCGCGTGCGCTCGGCGAGCTGTTTTTCGAGCGTGCTTTTCGCCGTGGTTAGTTCGAGCGCGCGCTTCTCACTGGCCGCCGCCGCCTCGGCCAGCGCCTTTTTTAAACTGGCAGTCTCGGCTTGCAACGCGGAGCAGTTGGCCACGAGTTGGTCTTCGCGCTCCAGGATTTCCTCGATTTCTCGCTCGAGCAAAAGGCTCGCTTCGACGAGTTCGCCGCCAGGACCGGCGGTACGTGCGCGCGCGGCTTCGGGATCCGGGGGTGGGGGCAGCGGCGGGGTGGCCGGCTCCTTTGCCGTCCGGGGCTGCGCTTGCATCCGTACGCAGATTTTTTTAGCGGCGATGAGGTCGCTCTCTTGTTCAATCCAGAGATCCATCCGGGCCAGTTTGAGGGCCTCGGTGAGAGGGTTCTTGCGTACGTGGGAGCGAATGCCGGCTCTGAGGAGTTCGGACTTCACGGCTCCCATCTCTTCCTCGTGTTCTGAGGACATCAATCTAATCATAACGGTCGGTGTCGGCCATTATAACCCACCGGGCCGCGAAGCGAAAGACAAAGGTTGGGGCGATCAACGGCCGGCGTGTGCTGTGTTAGCGGGAAGGCGGGTTGCCGCCCTTGTGATTATCGTGGCAGGTATGAGCCAGAGCCTTCCGCCTGCAAGGCAGATTGTGTTTCATCAGCGTTGCTGGGCGGTTCCTTGCAGGATATCAAGGCGGGGTTGCCGAAGCGTTAAATCAAACGACACAACCTGCGTGCCGCCAAAAAAATTGGCCAGTGGTTGAACCACTGGCCAATAACCCTCAACTCACCTGTTTTAACCAACCAACCACTCTAATCTCAACCAAACTCTCACCTGTATTGATAGACCTGATTACTCAGGGAATGTTCAATTCTTTTTTATCCCGAAAACTGGCGCGCCAGGGTGATGACTCCGCAGGCACCGGCGGGTAAAAACACGGTTGAACCGCCATCCGGCACTTTGCCGCCTGGAGGGTCATATACACGCCAGTAGGACAAGCCGCCGACGGATTTGGCTTTTGAAAGATCGCCGGAAGGCGCAAGCCACGGTAACTCGATGCTAACCAGGTCGTTTGGACCTTCGTCCACAATCAAAAACAGGACTACCCTCCCAGCGTCGGCGTGCGCCCGTTTCGATCGCCTCGGGCATCGTCGAGGGATCCGCCCGTTTCTCGCAGGCGGAACATCTCCGCTTCCTGGATACTGCCTGCGGTTCGGCCCGGGAGGTGGAGTAATAGGTGAGCCTGGCGTTCCGCTTGGAGTTCCTCCAGTCTCCAGTCGGCTTCCGACCAACTGAAAAATGCGGCATCTTCGCGCCGACTCGCTGAAGGGGTTCGCCCTGGTTTGATGCAGCCCCCTACGGTCGAGTAGCCCTGGGGATAAAAGAGAGGGGATCGAACAACAAAGGCGCTAAGAAAAGAATCAAGCTGGAACAGAAATGGCGTTGGGTGGGAGCATGCGGCATGAAACCTCCGAGGGTCGCGGGAAGGACTGGGCGTGGGCCTCGCTGAACACTCTTCGCGCCCAAAGCCGGCCGGCGACACCCCCAGAACGGGCAAAAAGTGCCGCAAAGAAGCGCTTTTGCCGCCCGGGGCCGCCATTGATAAGGTCGCGCCATGCTTGGTGAGACCCAAAAGCAATTCTCCCTCACCCGCGCAGCGCTGAAAACGGGCGGGCGCGCAAAAAGCAAATTCTTATCAGTCCGCCAGAGCGCGCAAACGGCACATTTCTCGAACGATGACCGCGTGGAGTGATTTCATGCGGGCAAGGATAACGAATTGCTGGAAAATGAAGACTACTAATGTTTGTGCTCAGGAACCTCGATGAAACAATTCAATCCAATTTCAACAGCACGCCCTGCCCGGGTGCGAGCCAGAGTTGCTCGCCGGAGAAATCGGTGAGCTGGCCCGAGTATGGGGAGACATGCTGAATGTGTTTGGGCGCGGATCGGAATTTGAGGTTGCAGTGGTGTGAAAATCCAACGTCCTTGTTCACCACCATGACGTAGCGGCTGCCGTCCGCATGGGTGAAATCGCCGGCCATGAATTCTCCGTCTGTGGATTCCACGAGGCTTTTGTCGCCGGGACCATGGCATTCCTCGGGCACCTTGCCGAAGTGATAGACGTCATCGGATTTGAGTTTCAGCAGGGTGGGCGCGAGCTTGCCGACCTGGAGGTTCACATTGCGCATATAGTCCCAGGTGCTGGTGGGATTGCCGAATTGGTCGATGGCCGCCATGCGGTAATTGCCGATTGCCGGCGCTATGTAGGTGAAGTAAGCGATCCCGCGTCCCCCATAGGCCAGTGTGGTATAGACCTGGAACCGCAGGTCGGCGGCGGTGGGTTCGCGGTAGTTGAAATGGGCCACCGCGAGCACGATGTTCCAGAAGGGAATGGTATTCTTCAACCCGGTGGCGCGCATCTGCTCGAGGTTCTGCCAATAGCCGTTCCGGAGGGAACCGTCGTCCATGAGCGCATAATGATCGTAGCTTAACGTGGTGGGATGGCAGGTCTCCACAAACTTGTCGAGGTGCGCCTTGTAGTTCTCGGTTCCCAATTGCGCAGGGGAGGCGTAGTTCGGAAACAAATTCATGTAGGCCCATTTGCCGGGTGCCAGCTCGCGAATAAGCGAGGCCACCTTGCCCAGGCCGGGAAAGAGCGCTGCGCCCGGTTCGTCGATGAGATAAAATCCATAGACCGCAGGGTGCTTGCCGACTTCCGCGACCAGGCTGGTGATGTTCCGCCGGGCGACAGCTTCATCCACGTTGCGCCAGTCATAGCCCGAGGACCGGCTGTCCGACACAATGGCCTTGAGTCCTGCCGCCTGGCAGAGATCCAAATCCTTGGGCGAGACGAATCCGGCCACGGTCAGCCCGCAATCGTGCATCTTCTGATAAACGGCGGCGTCCGATGGAATCGAATTCCAGGCCATGAGCGGAAAGAAGTCGTTCGTCTCCCGGGCTTGAAGACCCGGCTGAACACCAGACAGCAAAACCGTCGCCGCGCAGAAGCAGAGCAATAGAGGTCTCATAAACGCGAATGTGTCGAAGCAGACTTCCAATAATTCACCCCCGGTCACCGGGCGGCGGCGCCAGCGATGCTCAGGGTGAGTTCGATTTCGTCCGAGACTTTGTCCTGCGGCGCGGCGGGGTTAATCCCGAAATCACTGCGTTTTATGGCAAAGGTGGAGCGGATGACCAGGAGATCGCCCTTCATTTTGGGCACCCGCTGGCCGAGCTTGTCCTTGAGGTAGGTGAGCTTCACGGGCGCCGTGATTGGTTTTGCCACGCCTTTGATGGTGAGCGTGCCCACGGCGTCGGCCGTGGTGCTGTCGCCGGTGGTCTTCACATTCTTCAGCTCCTCCGTTGCGAAGGTGATGTCAGGGTATTTGGCGACGTCCAGCCACTGGCCGCCGTGCAGGTGCTCTTTCATCAAGGGATTCGGCACATGCAACGACACGGACGTGACCATGATCTTGCCTTTGGTCTGCGCCGGTTGCGCGGGGTCGAACGTGACCGATCCGGAGATGCCGTTGGCGCTGCCCTGGATGGCCTCCAGCGGCGCATCAAGTTTGAAGGCGGCATTGTTCACGCCTTTCGGGTCTTTGAAGTCGAAGGTTTGCGGCGCGGCGAGCGCGGCGCTGGTGAGTGCGGCGAGGCCAAACAGGCTAAGCAGTGAGTTGTTCATTATTGGTTTTCTTTAGTTGTTGTTTGCGGAAAAAGAGCGAGGCGCCGGCCAGGATTCCAGACCCCAGCAGCGCGCCCCCCAGAAAATCGAGGCCGGGGACGAATTGCTTGCGGTATTCAATGCCCTCGAGGCCGGTTACTTCATCGACGGTTTTGACTGGCTCGCTGGTGCGGGTCCAGCCCCGATTGGCGCCCGTGGCCAACCAGGCGAGGACGGCGGCGGCGGCCAGCATCAGGGCCAGAATCCGAAAAGCGCTTTTCATATGCGGGAGGGTTGCGGCGGTTAATGCAGATCAAACAGCAGCACCTGCGCGGCCTTTGTGGCAACGAGATGCACCCGGGATTCCTCTGAGAACGCCGCCGCATCGCCCGCTCCGAGGGTATCCCCGTTGAGCTTCACTTCGCCTTCGGCAACCTGGACCCAGGCATGAAAAAATCCAGCCAGCCGTGTTCGGCGTGCCCCCGGTCAGTCGCTTTTCGAATCATTTTCACTGCCTTACCCTGCCACAGAATGAGCGAAGGCGCCACCGGCCTGATCGCCGCGATTGAAGCGGGCGCCGGGGTCGCCATATTGCCGCAAGGCTTCGCCTGCTCGGCGGGGCCGCGCCTCAAATTGATCCCACTGTCCCCCGCGCCCGAACCGCTGATCATCGGCGCGGTGTGGTCCCCCAAAAGCCTGACTCCGGCTGCCAGGCTGTTCTTAACGTGCGCCGCGGAACCGGCCACCAATCTCAACCCAAGGCGCTGATCCGGACGGAGAGGGCAGGCGGCCGCTCATGGGAGCCATAATTTTCGGAATTGCATCCAGCGGATGGCTTGCCAAACTGGGCGGCATGCGAGCCCAGTACCGTCATGGCGATGTCCTCATTGAGGAACGGAAAGCCCTTCCCCGGACGAGCGAGAAATTGTCTCATACGATTCTTGCCCATGGGGAGGTAACCGGGCACGGTCACCGCATCCGGGAATCCGCTGGGGCGGATCTCTACGACACCAACGACGGTCTTTATCTGCACGTCCGTGGCGCCAGCGTATCCGTGGTGCATGAGGAGCATAGCCCCATTGCGCTCACCAGCGGGTACTACCGGGTGTGGCGGCAGCGCGAGTATTCGCCACAGGAAATCCGCGTGGTCCGCGATTGAACGGGAGATCGAGGTGATGGTTCTTACGCCTGAAGCAGCCGGTGAGGCGATCCGTTCAGGACGGGACCTTGGACCGGCCCGGGTCTCTGGCCGTCTGGACCTGACGAAGCTGGCTGCCGGGCGATTGCCAGCCGGGCTCCATTGCTACGAGTTGGATGCGAGCGGCTCCCATCTCACCCACCTCCCTGCGGATCTTCGCGTCGATGGACGGCTGGTGCTGGACAACTGTCCCGCTTTGGCAACGCTTCCCGAGGGGCTCACGGCGGGCTCCATCAGCCTGCGGAATTGCCCGCAACTTGCCGCCTTGCCCGAGAGATTGAGCACCTGGTTCCTGGACCTCACCGCCTGCCAGAACTTCGCGCAATGGCCGGCCAGCGCCCTGATTCATCACGGGTCGCTCGTCCTGCGCAACTGCGTCCGTGTCGCCTCGCTGCCGGGTTGGATCGGACGGCTGGCCAACCTGGACCTCGCCGGTTGTGTTCAGCTTCGTGAGATCCCGGAAGGTATTTCTGTAAGCGGTTGGGTGGATGTGGGAGGCACGGGGATCTCCTCGCTGCCGCCAGGGCTGCGGGCCGCGGCATTGCGATGGCGCGGGGTGCGGGTGAACGAGCGCATTGCCTTTCATCCCGGGCAACTCACCGCCCGGGAAGCACTGGAGGAGAAAAATGTCGAATTGCGCCGGGTGATCATCGAACGGATGGGCTATTTGCGGTTTGCCAGGGAAACCCATGCCCGCACGCTGGATGAAGACCAGGACCCCGGCGGCACCCGGCAATTGCTGCTGATCGACCTGCAAGAAGATGAACCGCTGGTGGGTCTCTCGTGCCATTGTCCCTCCACTGGACGCCAGTATTTTCTCCGGGTTCCCCCGGCGATGAAAACCTGCCACCAGGCGGCTGCCTGGGTGGCCGGCTTTGATGACCCTTCGTTGTATCATCCCCAGATCGAAACCTGATCAAACCACCTAATCCCCATGAAACGAGAACTAGTATATATGGACGCCAAATCCAGCAAGTTCTGGAATATCGAACTGGCTGGCAACTCCTACACGGTTACCTACGGTCGCATCGGCACCGGTGGCCAAAGCCTGACCAAATCGTTCCCCGACGAAGCGGCGGCGCAAAAGGACATGGAAAAACTGATCCGCGAAAAGCTGGGCAAAGGGTATGTGGACGCCGCCGGTTCCGGAGTCAGCGCCGGGAGCGCCTCCCCAGAGGACGGCTTGATCCCCCTGATTGCGTTCTCGTCCATCAATCACCGGGATGAAATCAGTGAAAACGCGAGCACTTTCATCGGCCGGCGGGTGGCTGATTACGATCCGGAAAAGCCGGCCCGGAAGGACCTGGTGTACCGCTTTCGGGGCGACTGGGAGAATAACGAGATCATTTCCCATCTGGAACACTTCATGGCTGCGGACGCGGCATCCGAAGCGGTGGGGATCATCATCGGAGCGTGGCACGGAGACGACCCGGAACGAACTCCTGAGGAAGTGGTTGACGCGCTGGTTGCCCACGCGGACCGGCTGCCCAAACTTGCGGCGATTTATGTTGGCGACATCACCAGCGAAGAAAACGAGATGTCATGGATCATCCAGTGCGATCTCTCGCCGTTGTTCCAAGCCTTTCCCCGGCTGCAACTGCTTCGGGCACGCGGCGGACAGCAACTGCAACTGTCCTCCCCTGAGCATGAGAAGCTGCGCGGTCTGGCGCTGGAAACCGGCGGCATGGATGTGGGTTTGATCAGGTCCGTCTGCACCTCACATTTTCCGAGCCTGGAGTACCTGGAATTGTGGCTGGGGACGGACGAATACGGCGCCAACCATGGCATCGCCGACCTGCAGCCAATTCTCACCGGAGGGTTATTCCCGAAGTTAAAGCATCTTGGCCTGCGGAATTCACAGCGGGCGGACGAACTGGCGGCGGTGGTGGTGAACAGCCCGTTGATCAACTGTATTGAAACGCTGGATTTGTCTTTGGGAGTGCTCACGGATGACGGGGCCAAGGCGTTGCTGCAACTGCCGCGCAGCCCCACGCTAAAGAAGCTGAACCTGCATTATAATTTCATCAGTTCCGACTTGTGCCGTCAGTTGAAGGCCCTGCCGCTGGCCGTGGACGTCTCAAAACCAGCCAACATGGAAGAGGACGATGAGTTTCGCTTTGTCGCCGTGGGCGAATAGCCCCCGCTTGGGCATCATCGGGAATCCGGAGAACCGGCGCGTCTTCGATTTTCAGAGCGCGGCGGTGGAACTGGGCTGGCCACGGCCTCCCTGCCTTGCCTACGAGGAACTGCTGCGCGATCCGGGTTGTCTCACGCGCCTTGAGGTTGATCTTCTCCGGGTGGATTCACCCGGAGAAAACGACCGTGTCACCCGGGCGTTAATCGCGTTGGGCGGCGGGCCGTCGCACGTGGAGCTGGAGTTTGGCGAAATCGCCTGGCTGCGGGAATATCATCGCGGGTTCTGTGAGGTGCTGAAGGGGATTGAGCAAGCCGGCATTCGATGTCTCAATTCCCCTGCCGACATTCGCGTCATGTTCGATAAGTGGGCCTGCCATCAGCGGTTCATCGCGGAGGGTGTCACCCGTCCGCCGGCCACGCTGGCACCGCGCGACTTCCCTGGTTTGCTTGAGCAGATGCGTGCCCGCCGGAGCGGGCAACTGTTCCTGAAGCCTTTGCATGGGTCATCGGCCTCCGGCGTTTGCGCGCTTCGCTGGACCCCGCAACATCAACAGCTCATCGCGCCGCTCCGAATTCTGGTCAAGGCGGGCAAACCGGTGCTCCTTAACAGCCTCAAGGTTCGCGCCTACAGCAGCCTCGCTGATCTGGAACTGGCGCTGGGGCTCTTGCTGCCCCAAGGAATGATCTGTGAACAATGGATTCCTAAATTGACTCTCCCCGGGGGAGCCGTGGATCTGCGGGTGCTCGTTATCGCCGGGGAAGCGCGCCACTGGGTCGTTCGTCAAAGCCGGCAGCCAATGACCAATTTGCATCTCGGCAATCAGCGGGGCGACGCCGCGGTCCTGCGTGATGAGATCGGCCTCTCCAGAATCGATGAGGCGTTCCGCCTCGCCGAGAAGGCCGCCGCTGCGTTCCCGGATGCCCTTTACGCCGGAGTGGATATTCTCCTCGATGCGCGCCACCGTCCGTTGGTCGGTGAGATCAATGCCTTTGGCGACCTGCTCCCGAGGCTGATGCATCGAGGGGAATCCGCCTATGCCGCCATTGCCAGGGTCTGTCATGATCAAAGCTGTGTTATTTGACCTGGATAATACGCTGGTGGACCGCGATCAGGCGTTCCACGAATGCGTCGCTGCCCGGTTCGGTGATCCGTCCGTGCGGACGGAGTTGTTCCGGCTCGACCGCGGTGGGTGCGGGGATCGCGAGGCACTGTTCAGCTATTGGGAGCGGCAAGCCGGCATGCCCATGAACCAGGCGCGTTTCGGGCGCCTGCTGGCCGAGCAACTCCAACCAGACCGCGGCCTGCTTCAGGCCCTGCGGGCGCATTCGCGTTGCTTGAAATTGGGCATCATCACCAATGGAGGCGGCGAAACACAACGCAACAAGGTCCATGCTGCAGGCTTGGCGGAAGTGATTCCCCCCCATCGTGTTTGGATTTCCGCCGAGGTTCACAAAGCCAAACCAGACCCGGCGATTTTCCTCCTGGCGTGCCAGGGTCTCGGCGCAGTTCCGCAGGACTGCCTGTACATTGGCGACCGTGAACAGGAAGACTGGCATGGGGCCACCGCCGCCGGGCTGCGGGCCAGACTGGTTGGCGCCGTGCTCAATCGGGACCGGTTGAACGAATTAATCAGGGAGGAGCAAAGGGCATGAAGCACCTCATCGGCAAAGCCGATATTCTGTTTCTCACGCTCGATACCTTGCGCTTTGATGCCGCGCAGCAGGCCTGGCGGGAGGGACGGCTCCAGACCCTGGAGCCTTACCTGGGGAGCCAAGGTTGGGAGCGGCGCCACACCCCGGGAAGTTTCACCTATGCCGCGCATCAGGCGTTCTTTTCGGGCTTCCTCCCCACCCCACTGGGCTCCGGGCCGCACCCCCGCTTGTTTGCGGCGGCCTTTGCCGGCAGCCTCAGCACGGCCCAGGACACCTTCCTCTTCCATGAGGCTACCCTGCCAGCCGCCCTGGCAGCCCGGAACT
>JBBQYD010000007.1:0-28955 GCA_038209025.1 Verrucomicrobiota bacterium
AGGAGGACCTGCTGCTCATGATCGGCGCCATGGGCTTGGAATCCTTCGCTCAGCGGCTGGAACTTTACCCGAAGGAAAAGCTCGCCGTCGTGGTAGGCGACCGCTGGGATATCCAGAACCTGGCTATTCGCGAGGGGGTGCGGGTCATGATCGTGACCGGCGGGCACGCAGTGGAACCTAAAACCCTGGAAGCGGCCCGCGCCCGCGGCGTGAGCCTCATCAGTTCTCCGCACGACACTGCCACCACGGCGGGATTGTGCCGCGCGGCGGTGGCAGTGCGGCATGTGCTGGAAGAGGAGTTTCTGACGCTCAGCGAAAGCGCCGCCCTGGCCCAGGTCATGGGCCGGGCCACCAACTCCGGCTTTCTCGTCTTCCCTGTGGTGGATGAAGACGGGCGCATGGTCGGCATCCTCTCGAAAACGGATTTCCTGAAGAAGGTGGAGCGCAAGCTCATCCTGGTGGACCACAACGAGCTTGCCCAGGCTGTGGAGGGCGCGGACCAGGTCGAAATCCTGGAAATCATCGATCATCATCGGATCGGATCGCTGACCACGCATCAGCCCATCCTGTTCCGCAATGAGCCGGTAGGTTCCACCAGCACCATTGTGGCCGATTGTTTCTTTCAACATGGCATCGAGCCGTCTCCACCAATCGCCGGCTTGCTGCTCGCGGGATTGGTTTCGGACACCTTGAATCTGACCTCCCCCACCACGGCCGCGAGGGACAAGGAAGTGCTGGCGCGGCTGCGGAAAATTTCGGGGGTTGACCCGCGTGAGTTCACGGAAAAACTATTTGCCTCCGGCTCGCTGCTCACCCTCAAACCCGCGCCCCAGGCCATTACCACCGACTGCAAGGAATACACCGAAAAAGGGGTGCGGTTCAGTGTGGCGCAAATCGAGGAAATCGGCTTTGACCAATTCTGGAAGCGCAAAACCGAACTTCTCCTCTCGCTCTCGGATTACCGCCAATCCAAGAACTATTTCTTTGCGGCCTTGCTCGTGACCGATGTCAACACGCAAAGCTCACTGCTGCTGCTCACAGGCGACAGGGCGTTTCTGGGCCAGATCAGCTATCCCGAGGTTGAGCCGGGGATTTTCGAGCTGCGGGACGTCGTCTCGCGCAAGAAGCAATTACTCCCGTTCCTCACCCATTGTTTACAGCAACTGTGACCCGGACCGTGAGCAAAGCGGAGCCTGGGATTCAAGCTCCGCTGTGTTTCCCCCCCGATCAGGGTTCTCTGATCAGGGGGGCTAAGCGACCCGGCGATCGTTCAGATCGAGCGCGGGAAAGAGCCCGATCTGCTGCGGGGTGTTCCATTGGTGCCAGAGGAACCGCCGGCGGGAGCCACGGCAGAACCTCCGCCGCTGCTGTCATCGGAACCGCTCGAACCAGAACTGGTGCCGCCCGGTGACTGCGAGGCCCCGCTGGATTCAGAGTCGGAACCGGAGCCGATTCCGGATGGAGAACTGGAAGCTCCCGTGGCCGAGCCCTGAGTGCCATAGTGCGTGTAGATGCTTTGGCGCCATTCAGACGTGGTGGCGTCAGGCCAATTGTTCCCACTGAATGACGGCGCCGCTTGCAGCTTCGACATGTCCCCGGAAAAGACAAAAACCTGCGCTGAAGCAATGGTGCTGTCGGAGGACGACGGAGTGGCGCTGGATGAAGCCGGCCCTGCCTGGCGGATCAGGTTCCAGGGAACCGCGACTAATCTATCGCCGGCGATTGAGGCGGTGGAGCCGCCGAGGCTCGAATTGGAGCTGCTGCTGGCCGCAATCGCGCTGGAATCCAGGCTGATAACGGCAAAATCCAACTGGCCGGAAGTGGGGCTCAAGAGCACATCTTCGATCGTGCCGATGGTCTGCCCCTGGCTGTTTTGGACTGCCGCCCCCATGATTTTAGAGCCACGCACCGCTTTTTGGTAGGACCGGCCGGTGGGACTCAGAGACTTTGAACTGCTGGATGAAGTGGCCCCCAACGTCCCGTTGGAATGGGGAGCGCCGGAAAGATCGCTTGCCGACCCCAGCGCCAAATTGGTGGATGCCACGCCCGGAATGCTGCTGGAAGTGGTGTCCGGGGCGGAACTGCCCAGACCCGAGCCTGTGGTGGTGCTGTCCATGGAACTGTTGTTGGTACTGGAAGCACCAGGGGAATCTAAAGAGCCGGAACCGCCGGAACTGGGCTGCGCCTGGATGCTCAAGACCAAGCCCGTGACGCATAACGCTGTGATTATTTGTTTTTTCATATCTGCTTTAACTTAGTTTGCTTTGAATAAACCGACACTGGATGCCTGGCCAAAAGACCACGACCTCGCATCCAAGTTCGGTTGCGGCGCTTGAATCTCAATAGGCAAACGACCTCCAAACAGGCTACGGGAAAACGCTACCAACCTGGCAGCTCAGGGGAGTCCGCGCAAGGCGGCCAGCGTGGTTTCGAAATCCTGAGGCAGCGGCGCCTCAAGGGCCAGGGTTTTGCCGGTGCGCGGGTGAGTAAATGCGAGTCTTGCGGCGTGAAGCATCTGGCGCGGCGCCGCGCACCCGGTCAATTCTTTCAGGCGCTGATTTTGCCGGCTGCCGTACGTGGAATCTCCCACCAGCGGATAACCCAGGTGTTGAAAATGGACCCGGATTTGGTGCGTGCGCCCGGTATGGATGGTGGCCTCCACCAGGGTGCTGGAGCGCAGACGTTCCAGCACGCGGTAGCTGGTGCGCGCCTCGCGGCCGCTCCCCTCGTTGACGGCCATGCGCTTGCGATGCGTGGGGTGCCGGGCGATGGCGGCGCGGATCTCGCCGCTCGCGCGGGCGACCTCGCCACACACAATTGCCAGGTACGTTTTGGATACCTTTCGCGAAGCGAACTGGGCCGACAACGCCAGATGGGCCTCGTCGCTCTTGGCCACCACCAGGCAACCGCTGGTTTCTTTATCAAGGCGATGCACGATACCTGGGCGCGCCACCCCGCCGATGCCGCTCAACTGCCCCCGGCAGTGATGCAACAGCGCGTTCACCAGCGTGTGCTCCTCGTTTCCGGCGGCGGGATGCACCACGAGCCCCGCCGGCTTGTTCAAGACCAGGAGCACTTCATCCTCATGCAAAATTTCCAGCGGTATGTCCTCGGGCAGGGCCGCCGCTGGCCGGGCCTCCGGCCAATGGACCTCTATGCGTTCGCCGACCTGGGGCGCGTGGGTGGATTTGGTGGGGCGGCCGTTAACCTTGATGTGTCCCTGTTCGATGAGCCGCTGGATTGCGCCGCGGGAAACGGCGGGAAATTTGCCGCGCAGCCAGGTATCGAGCCGCCCCGATGGGCGGGGGTATTCGACCGTAATTACTTCTGTGCGGTCAGCCATGGCCAGACGTTCCGCTATTGCGGGGCCGACGGGGCCTCTGGCGTCCTGCTGTGCTCCGCGCGCCAGGTGACCAGGAAGATCAACCCAACCCCGATGCAGATCGCGCTGTCCGCGACGTTAAACGCCGGGAATCCAATCTCCCGCGCCCCGTGGTGAACATAAAAGTAAAGGAAATCAATCACATGCCCGGCATGCAGCCGGTCGATGAGGTTGCCAACGATGCCGCCAAAGATCAGTCCCAGCGCGGCCTGCCCGCCAAAGGTTCTGGTTTCAAAGTGGTGCCGGGTAAACAGGAGGACCCCCAAAGCGACCAGCGCCACAATGGCCAGCAGCTCGTTATTCCCCCGAAACAGGCTCCACGCCGCCCCCGTGTTTCCCCAATACACAAACTTGAAGAAACCATCAATGATCACCTTTTCCTCGGCGTAACCGAGCAGCCTCAGCACCACCATTTTAGTCAACTGGTCAAAGCCAATGATGCCGGCCGCCACCAGCGCAATCCGGCGGTTCGGGGTTCGAGTCAGTGTTTCGGCCATGGTCATGTTGGCGATGAGGCTCATTAAATCCGATACCCGCCAAAAGCAAAAGACAATTCCTGCCGCCCCGCCTATCCGCGACCCGGAATCACTCCCACAGTGAAATCTCAAATCCGGGAATTTCAAATTTCCCTTCACCCCCCCCCTTGTCCATCCCACTCACCACTCCCGCCGCGCCCCGCCAACACCAATCAACCGCTGGTTTTTGTCGAATTGCCGTTGACCAGTAATCGGTGCATTGTTAGCCTTCTTGGCTCGTTGGATAAACCTATATTATGCGACACACAATCTCGGTACTCATGGAGAACAAGTTCGGGGTGTTGACGCGTGTAGCCGGATTGTTTAGCGGACGCGGCTACAACATCGACACGTTGAACGTGGCTCCCACGGCGGACCCAACCACCTCGCGCATGACCATTGTCACCCGCGGCGACGACGCCACGGTGGATCAAATCGTGAAGCAGCTCAAAAAGCTCGCGGATGTCATGAAGGTGTCTGACTTCCGGGAAGGCGAGTACGTGGATCGGGAACTGGTGCTGGTGAAAGTGTCAGTGGATTCCCGGACGCGGGCGGAAATCATGCAGATCACGGACATCTTCCGGGGTAAGATTGTGGATGTGCAGGCCAAGACCCTGACCGTTGAAGTGACCGGGGACGAAGGGAAAGTTGAGAAATTCATCGACCTTATGAAGGCGTTTGGAGTGCTCGACCTGACGCGCACCGGCAAGGCGGCCCTGCCACGCAACTGAAACAGGATTAGCAAAGACATTGACTGCGCGGCAGTCATGAATAAGATAGTAAACTTAGATTCTAGAAAATAATATGAAAATTGATTTTGGCGGCACGCAGGAAGAAGTGATCACCCGCAAAGAATTCCCGATGTCCAGAGCCCGCAAGGTGCTCAAAAAGGAGGTCATCGCGATCATTGGTTACGGGGTGCAGGGCCCGGCCCAATCACTGAACCTGCGGGACAACGGGTTCAATGTCATCATCGGTCAGGCCAGCCGGTTCAAACGCGACTGGGACCGCGCCATCAAGGACGGCTGGGTGCCGGGAAAGACCCTGTTTGAGATTGATGAAGCCGTTAAACGGGGCACCATCATCCAGTTGCTGGTTTCGGATGCCGCCCAACGCGCGGTCTGGCCCGCCATCAAGGCCAACCTCAAGGACGGCGACGCGCTTTACTTCTCGCATGGCTTCTCCATCGCCTACAAGAAACAGACCGGCGTGGTGCCGCCCGCGAACGTGGATGTCATCATGGTGGCACCCAAGGGTTCCGGCACTTCGGTGCGGCGCAACTTCCTTTCAGGCGCGGGCATTAACTCGAGTTTCGCCGTAGAGCAGGATTACACTGGCCGCGCGCAGGAACGCTGCCTGGCAGTCGGCATCGGGATCGGCTCAGGGTACCTGTTCCCCACCAACTTCCAACACGAAGTGTTCAGCGACCTGACCGGCGAACGCGGCGTGTTGATGGGCGCCCTGGCAGGCATCATGGAAGCCCAGTATGACGTGCTTCGCAAGAATGGACATTCACCCAGCGAAGCCTTCAATGAAACCGTTGAGGAACTCACCCAGAGCTTGATCCGCCTGGTGGACGAAAACGGGATGGACTGGATGTACTCCAATTGCTCGGCCACCGCCCAACGCGGCGCCCTCGACTGGAAGCCAAAATTCAAGAAGGCCGTGCTCCCCGTGTTCAAAGACCTCTATGAACGGGTCAAAACCGGCAAAGAATGCGCGCGCGTGCTGTCCGCCTGTGGCAAGCCTGATTACCAGGTCGGATTAACCAAGGAACTGGCCATCATCGGCAACTCCGAGATGTGGCAGGCCGGCAAAGCCGTCCGCAGCCTGCGCCCGAAGGAATCCGCCAAAGTTATTACCAAGGGGACCAAAGGAGTTTCGGGCCGGGCCTCGAACTAACGGGTTCACTTTCGCTCTATCAAACGCTTTCTCCGCCGCAAGGTGGGGAAAGCGTTTTTGTTTCAAGATTGGCCTTTAAAAATCGATCAAGGCTTCCGCGCCATGCCGGGCAGGGAACGGTGCGCGGCTTAAAGACCGGTGGGATGATCTAAAAAGACCCAAGGCACCCTGAACTTGCGCGACAGGTGCGCGGCCAGCGCCTTTACGCCGAAGGTTTCGGTGGCATAGTGACCACCGTAAAGCACGTTGACACCCAGATCCTCAGCCAGCGCATAGGTCCAATGAGGTCCCTCGCCGGTAATGAACGTATCCACACCCTCGGCGGCGGCCCTGGCGAGTTCGCCGCCCGCGCCGCCAGTCACGATCCCAATGTGGCGGCACCTCTCGGGGCCGCCGGGGACCACCCGCACCGGTCCGCCCAGGGCGCACTCCAGCTTCTTGGCCAGCGCGGCGCGGCCAATACTAGTCTGGGTTCTAAAACCGATTGGCTGGCCTTTGGAGACGAAGAACGGTTCCCGGGACTTGAGGCCAAGGGCGGCGGCAAGCTGCGCGTTATTCCCCAGCTTCGGGTGCAAGTCCAGCGGCAGGTGCGAACTGTAAACCGCAACGTTGTTTTCCAGCAGCACCTTAAGCAACTCATAACGCCGGCCTGTCCAGGGGTGACTGGCCCCCCAAAACAGACCGTGATGCACGACCAGCAAATCAGCTCCGGACGCCACGGACAGCCTGACGGTCGCCAGACTCGCATCCACCGCCGCCGCCACGCGCGAAACGCGGCCCCGGTTTTGCACCTGCAACCCGTTGGACGCCCCTTCATAATCCTGGATGCTAGCGAGGCGCAGCAACCGGTCACAGTAATTCACGACTTGCGAAAGCGAGGTCTCGGCCATGGATGGAAGAAAGCACAAAGCACCCGGCCTGCAAAGGGTATTCCCCGGGGATTGCCTCCCCGCCACAAAAAGTTAACGGTTTCTTCATCTGCCTGGTGCAAGCTGCTGGTCCAGTGGTGCGAGGTCGAGGCAGCCGACCGGCGGGAGCTCCGATCGCCCAGCGAAGATGCCAGCAATTCAGTCGGCGCACAATTCTCGCCTGCGTCGCTATGCACGTTGCGCCGATTTTCAAATGGCCGGGCGTCATCACAATCGTGGATCGACGGGCTCACTTTCCAGGGCGAGCACGCCGAAGACGCATTCATGAACGCGACGCAATGGTTCCAGGCGGACAAAGCGTTCAAGCCCCTCGATGCCCAGGGCGAACTCTCGTGACGCGAGGGAACGTTTGGTGGACAGCCCTCTCGATCGCAACCGCTCAAGGTTCTCAGGAGCGGTGTATTCAGGGCCGTAGATGATCCGCAAATATTCGCGGCCGCGGCACTTTATGGCAGGTTGAGCCATTCCCCGGCGGCCACGGGCAATGAAGTCGAGCGGCTTAACCACCATGCCTTCGCCACCGACTTTCGTGAGTTCTTCCCACCATTGAACACCCGACGCCTGGCTGTCAGGGTCGGTCACGTCCACAACTCGATAAGGGGTGGCAAGCAACAAACTGCCGATGCCAGCATCGGCGGCGCGGGATGCTTCGCAGATCAGGCGAATCTTTTCCATGTGCCAGTCATGCGGCTTGTCTGCATGAGCTTTCCCTTCTGTCGCCAGAATATGAAAGGGCGCGAGCTTCAGGTCGCCCACGCTGTGGACTGGCCAGCAATACTGCTGATAGGCGCGGACGTATTGCTGCGCCATGGTCCGACGGTCGCGATGCCGATCGAGCAGTGCGGCCACCTCAACGCCGTTGCCTATTGCCTGTTCGAGCGTGACAACAACCTGGTTCAAAGCAGCGCCTGCAGCCGCTCCTACCGCGGCGTATTGCTCCTTCAAGAGTGCTTGTGCCTTGGCTGACCACGGCATCAATTCGCAGTCCAGGCAAACCCAATCGGTCTGGAACTCGTTCCAGAATTCAGCCTTGTCGAGAGCGGTGCGGACGATGCCCAGCATCTCCACCTCGAGTTTGCGGTCATCGAAGAACCTTCGGCCGGTGCGGGTGTAACAAATGCCCGCGCCATCACCGATGACACCGAATCGCTTGCGTGCAGCCTCCTCGTCCCGGCAAACGATTACCACAGCGCGCGAGCCCATGTGCTTTTGTTCGCAGACGACTTTCGGCACCCCTTCGTGCCGATAATACGCGAACGCCTCGGCCGGATGCTCCAACAGTCCGGGCTCCTTCGTCGTTTCGGAGGGCGACATGGTCGGTGGCAGATAAATCAGCCACTTGGGATTTGCGGCGAAGCGACTCATCACTTCCAGCGCCGCGATAGCATTCTCCTCGCGGATGGTGATGTTGTGGTGCAGCCGGGTGGAGATGATCCGCTTGCCCAGGACATCGTCCATATCGAGCAAATCGTCGTGCTGCTGCTGGGCGGAGAGAGCGGGAGCTTTTGCTTCCTCGGCGAGAAACGGCTTTGCGGGCTGGGCGTAAGTTTGCTTGGCCGGGACAGAAACCAATTCCTTCTCCGGATAGCGCAACGCCGTCAGCCTCCCGCCGAAAACGCAGCCGGTATCAATATTGATGGTCCGGTTCAGCCATTCGGGTTCAGGGACCGGCGTGTGGCCGTAAACCACCACCGCCGGGCCGCGATATTCTGCCGCCCAGTTACAGCGAACCGGTAAGCCAAACTCGTCGGTCTCGCCGGTGGTTTCTCCGTAAAGGGCGAAGTCCCGCACTTTCCCGGATCCGCGTCCCTGCATGGATTCCTTCATGCCGGCGTGAGCGACGACGAGTTTCCCATCATCGAGAACATAATGGCTGACGAGTTTGTGGATAAAGTCCGCCGCGACTCGGCTGAAGCCGCGGTAGTGCTGTTCGTAAGCCTCAAACTGCGCGAGTGATTCCGCCAAGCCATGAGTGATCTGGACGTCCTCGCCCCAGATCTTGCGCATGAACTTCATGTCGTGGTTGCCGGGCACGCACAATGCCGTTCCGGCAGTGACCGATTCCATCACCAGCCGGACGACCTCGGGGCTTTTGGGGCCGCGGTCAACCAGGTCGCCCAGGAAGACGAGTTTGCGGGCTTGGGGATGACTCCATGAACCACCAGGTAGCTCGGAGTAACCCAGCGTGACGAGCAACTCGATCAATTCATCGTAGCAACCGTGGATGTCGCCGATGATGTCGAAAGGTCCGTGTTCGTACTTCCGATTGTTCCACAAAGGCTGGAGTTCAATCGTCGCCGCATCCACTTCCTCGGGGGAAGTGAGGACAAACGTGTGGCGAAAGCCCTCCCGATCGAGTCCGCGAAGGGAACGTTTGAGTTGCTGGGCTTGCTGGCGGATGACGTGCGGGCCGAAGTTCCGGTCGGCGCGGCCCTGGTTTCGGTCGTGGCACAAACGCTCCGGCAGATTCAGGACAATGGCCACCGGCAGGCAGTGAAACTCCCTTGCCAGTTCAACAAGGGGCTTGCGCGATTCCGGCTGAACATTTGTGGCATCCACCACGACGAGTTTTCCCGCAGCCAGGCGCTTGGCGGCGATGAAATTGAGCACCTCGAAAGCATCGTTGGTCGCGGCTTGGCTGTTTTCGTCATCAGATACCAAGCCGCGGCAATAGTCAGAGGAGAGGATTTCGGTCGGCTTAAAATGCTTGCGCGCAAAGCTGGACTTGCCGGAACCGGAAGCACCGATCAGGACAACGAGGGAGAGTTCGGGGATGGTTAGATTCATGAGTAACTGCGCAAACAGAAATTCAGTTCGTTTATTTGGGGTTGGCTCAGGTGAGGTGACTGGTCGGTCGCGGCAGCCTTCAGCAGACTCAGTTCCTCCTTTGAAGGGCCTATTGGCATGCTTCGAGTCTGTTCAAGCCAATCTCTGAGCAGCCCGGAAGCCATCTCGGCTAACACCGCATCCCGATCTCCAAGTGCGTGGATGATGAACCAGCCTCTCGTCCAAACCGGAGCCGAGGTGATGATTGAAAGCGAAGCTTTCCTGACATATTGGCGCGAGTCCGTCTGAAACAATCGCCAAGCCAGATCGGTATCTGCCGGCCTGCATTTTGAAATCAAAGCTTTGGTGGCCTCCCTGGAGACGCCGGGATGATCGTCTGCGACTCCGTCGAAGAACTGCACTGCATACCGACTGCCATCTAAGGCAGCGAGCGCCCGTATTGCCGACTTCCGGAGCGCAACGGATGGGTTTTTCAGATAAGGCAAAACCAGAGAGCCATCAGCCGCTTGTCCGGTTTCGCCCAGTCCCATGAGGCTGGCACGCTTTATTTTGTCTGAATCATTTCCGAGCCCGCGGCGGTATGTGGGAGCAAAATCGAAAGACGGATCCGTTTGCCGTATGAAATAAACCGCGGCAGCCCTCATAGACGCATGTGTGTCCAGCAGCGCTTGCAGGAGTATCGGGGGTGCATCGCCCGGCAACCTCCGAGCCAGAATGCTCAGGGCCTCGCAGCGCACGGGCATGAATCGGTCGCAAAGTAAGCCCGGTAGAAGTCGGCGAAGTTCGTCTTCGACCAAGCTGGCGAGTATGCTGCGAGCTGCCCATAACCGGAGGATCGGCTCCTTGTCGCTCAGCACCTGTTTCAGGATTGTTAGGCTTTCGTGGGATTTCGACTCAATAGCGAGCTGGTAAGACTGTCTTCGCAGCCAGCGATCCGACGAAGCGAGGCCTTCTCGAAGGAGACCGGCGGCCTCAGGTTCCCTGAGAAGTGCCAGCATGCTTCCGACCAGTGTCGCATGTTGGCCGCGACCACAAGTTTTGAGGCGATCAACAAGCCACAGGTTCCTAAAAAAATGGCGAGCGTAATCGGGCCGGATCCGATGCAACACAGCAACTGCGGCCGACTCTCGAACTGTTCCGACCCAGTCGTTCACCCGGAGCAGAAGAAATGGCAGCTCCGAACCATCGAACAGATTGGCGAGTACATTAACGGCTGCCTCCCGGACGAAACCGCTGCCATGGAAACTAATCAGCCCCACAGTGGCCGCAGGTGAGGGGAGCTGGCAAAACTGCCGAACATCCGAGGGTTTCAGCCTACGCCAATCAGACGTGGCAGTAGATTCGTAAGCCCAATCGTTTCGGGTTACCTGATCCAGTTGCGCATAGTCTTCCACTGGCAAGGCTGCTACCAGCGCGCCCACGGTTCTCGCGGCAGCCTCGCGCACGTTTTGCCGTGAATCGAGCAATAGGCTAGCGAGATAGGGTATCGCGGCTGTCTCTCGAGATTTCGCGATCTCCTCGAATGCCAACAACGGGGGTTCTTGCCTTGAAACCAGTGCTGACCAAAAGCCAGGACTGCCGTAAAGGCTTTGGATGATCTCCCACGTTTTCTGTGAAAGCTTCTTCATCGAAATAGGGTTCAGCCGTTGCGCGTAAAAACTGCCATTTGAGTTGGCGAGCCGAGGACTGGGTCCTCCGGCCCCACCGGCAGAAAGCGCACGTTATATCCGAACCGCGCGGCGATTCCCTCGGCCCACGATTTGAATTCGGACCGCGTCCATTCGAACCGATGGTCCTTGTGCCGGAACTTACCAGCGGGAAGGGTCTCCCACTTTAAGTTGTATTCCACGTTTGGCGTAGTGAGCACAATGGTGGCAGGCCGGGCGCGCTCGAACACCACGCGCTCGAACGCCGCCAAACGCGGGGGATCGAGATGCTCGATGACCTCCACAACCGCCGCCGCGTCGAATCCTGCAAGTCGTTTGTCTCGATACATCAGCGAACCGTGCAACAACCGGATGCGTCGGCGCTGCATCTCGGCCAGGCGATCCAGGTTAAGCCGGTCCTTGGCAATCTCCAACGCGCGGTACGAGACATCCATCCCAACAACTTCCTCGAACTGCCGTTCCTTGAGCAACACCTGCAGTAGCTTCCCTTCTCCGCAACCAAGATCGAGGACTCGGCGTGCTCCGCTGCCCTTTAGTGCGGCCAGCACGGTGCCGAGTCGTTGTTCGTTCAGGCTGATGCGCGCCTCAACTTGCGCCTCTTCCTGCGCGTGACAATCCTCGGTTTCTTCGACGGTTGGGTCTTCGGCATCCACCAACTGCGCGAGGGCCTCCTTGATCAAGCTCCGGCGGTGCTTGAGGTAGCGGGCGGTGATGTGCTCCCGCTCCGGGTGCGAGACCAGCCAGCCTTCGCCGTGGCGGAGCAACTTGGCCACCTCGTCGTCACCCACCCAGTAATGCTTGTCGTTGTCGAGCACCGGGATGAGGACGTAGAGATGGGTCAAAAGTTCGTGGAGGCGCAACCGGCCTTCGAGCGTCACGGTGAAATATGGGCTCTCGCCCCACTCGGCGAATCTGTCATCAAGTGGGTATTTCTTCGCGGTGACCGTGTAACCCAGTGGTTCGAACAGCCGCCGGAGGAACTCCTCACCTCCACGACAGGGGAGAACGGAAAGGGTCGCTTTCAGTTGAATCGCCGCCGCCGCAAGTTCCGGTCGCTCTTTGCTATTGCCGGCCATCGCACTACTGAAGACATCGGCGATGACCACGCTGAGGAATGAAGAGGCCACGTAGGGGCGATCATTGACGTATTGCTCCAGCGAGCGTCCTTGTCCTGCCGGCCCGCGCCGATTCCGGACCAGACCCACTGGATCGACCTCCAGAAGCAGAGCCGCAGTGCAGCGATCGGCAGTTGCTTCAGAATAAAACACATGAGCCACGCCGAAGCTTTGATTGAACGATTGCACACGCGCCGGATTCTTGCGCAGCAGGTAACCAAGATCGGTGGCAGGCTTATGGGTGGTCGTGATCGTGAGTAGCATTTCAGTGTACTTTCGTTTCGCCTGAACAAAAGCATGCCTGTTCCGGCGCGCGTTGGCAATGAGGGTTCATTTACCAGTCACGACAACGCGCCATACATTAGCGTCTTCCGGTTCAAAATGTCTCTGTCTGTCTCGGTTTGCCTCATGTTAAACAGGTATTCTTCATTCTGCATTCGTTAATCTTCCGCCCGCTCACCATGCGGCGCCATTTTTACGAGCTTGGGATCGAACTGGCCAAGGATGGTCACCAGGTCGTGCTGGGCTGCCATCACTTCGTGAATGTTTTTGTACACCATCGGCACCTCGTCCAGACCGGCGGAGATCAGGGTCACGCCTTTCTCGCGCAGGAACGCGTTCACTTTCTTCCAGTTGAACGTCTTGTTCGCCTGCGTGCGGCTCATCACCCGGCCGGCGCCATGCGAGGCCGAGTTGAGCGATTCCGCGTTGCCTTTGCCAGCGACGACAAAACCAGGCGAAGCCATTGAGCCCGGGATGATGCCAAGAACCCCCTCGCCGGCTGGGGTGGCGCCTTTACGGTGAACGACGACTTCCTTCTCCACGCCGTTTATGACGTGCCGTTCCTTCCAGGCAAAGTTGTGATGGTTTTCCAAATCCAACAGGACTTCGGCGCCAAGGTTCGCCGCCAGATGCTGGTGAATGAGGGCATGGTTGGCTGCCGCATAGCGGCCCATCAACTCCATCGCGGCCCAATACTCCTGGCCTTCCTCTGAATCCAACGACAACCAGGCCAGTCGCTTCAGTTCGCTCGGGAGGTCCGGAAACTGGCTGAAGGCGATCTTGCTGTAGTGATCACATACGGCGGCACCCGTGCCACGGCTGCCGCTGTGGGAAAGCAATGCCACGTAAGTTCCCGGCGCCAGCCCATGAATCTCCCCATGAGCGGTAAACAGGCCGAACTCCACAAAATGATTGCCGCTGCCGCTCGTGCCAAGCTGTGACCAGGCTCGATCCCTGTTCTGTTTGGTCACCGGGCTGACGCCCCAGTCGGCGTCCAACACCTCGTGCTGACGGCGGTCTTTGAAGTTGGCCCCCACGCCAAAGCGCGTTTCAGCCTCGATCGCCCGAGTGAGCCGGTCCTGGTGCCGTTCCAAATCCCGGGCGGGAATATCGAGCACGGTCATCTTCATGCGACAGGCAATATCTACGCCGACGGCATAGGGGATCACGGTGTTCTCGGTGGCCAGCACGCCGCCAATCGGCAACCCGTAGCCCACGTGAGCGTCAGGCATAAGGGCCCCCGCCACTGCGACCGGCAGCAAGCAGGCCCTTTCCATCTGCATGACAGCTTCGTGCTCGAGTCCTTCGCCCCACTGGCGGTATTTGATTGGTTCAGCGCGCGGCGGAGGAGGAGCGTTGAGCAGCGCCTTGGCAAACTCGCGGCGCAAACCGTCCTCGGTAAAAGCGGCCGGATTGGCGATGATCGCCTTCACTTCTTCTTCCAACCGGGTCTTGTCCCCACCGCTGAGGATGAATCTGCTGATGAAATCCGTTGCCCGCCGGGTCGCTTCACCCAGGGGGATCCCGAGACGAATAAAATCTTTAGTGTTCATGACCAGTTTTCTTTCTGCTCTCAACTACCGACCACGCTTACAAGCTATTTCAAGTGCCAGCTGCTGGCGATTACTGTTCCTCGCGAGACAAGAGAGGCGCCCGGTTCCGAGCGCCCCCATCGATGCAACTATTTCCTAAAAGAAATGGTTCCTTTGGGACCTATCAAACCTGCCGCTATGCAGGCAACAGTGCTGGCAAGGCTCCAGCTTGAGCGCCGTCCGCAAGGACCTGTTTCAGAGACAGGCGTGCAGTACTTCCACACTCAGCGGCAAAATGGCCCGCGTCGAGCCATAGCTCGCAGAGCGAAACCCGGTCGCTCAGGAAGGGGCGACCCCTCCGATTGCTGGGTGTTAGGCCAGCCGTGATGCTGTTCACTACTGAGCGAACAAGATCGGCAATGATATCGGCAATCTATTTGATTTAAATAGGTGTGATGTTCAATAATATGCTTGCAAATAGGTATATTAAATGCATTATGTGATCAGCAATAATATCGGCACAAATGACTAGTTCATCAGCCATAAAGAGCCTTTACGATCACCCATCGGATATGGAACCGCTTCTAGCGGGAGCGGGTGACAGCAAATTGTCAACCTTGGCTTTGGCGCTTATACGCGGCGCCGAGCGCCTTCACGGGTCACTGCATCCGACCACCCGCAAACTGGTGGCGGATTTGGTACGCTCGATGAACAGTTACTACTCGAACCTCATCGAGGGACATCGCACCAGACCAAGGGACATTGACGCGGCGATCAGGAAAGATTTTTCTGCCGATCCCTCTCAACGGTTCCTTCAAATCCAACATGTCGCGCACATAGAAATCCAGGCGGAAATGGAAGCCAGGTTGCCGACGATGGCTGCCGGCGACGTCTGCTCGACAGCATTTCTTTGCTGGCTGCACGAGGGATTCTACCGGCGGTTGCCGGAGGAATTCCGCAAGGTCCAAGACGAAAAGGGAAAGGCCCATGAAGTTCAGCCCGGGGAACTTCGCCGAAGCGAAGTGAGCGTGGGGCGGCACATGGCCCCGTCCAGCAAGAAGCTCGGGGACTTCCTCAAGCGCTTCGCAGAGTTTTACGATCCGCTGGTCACGACTGAACCGGGTGGCCTGACCGCCGCCGCTGCCGCTCATCATCGGCTGACCTGGATACATCCGTTCCTGGATGGCAATGGCCGGGTGGCCCGGCTCTTCACTCACGCCTGGTTTATGAAGGCGGGCATTGATAGTGCTGGGCTGTGGGCCATCTCCCGAGGTCTGGCCCGGCGGAAGGCGGATTATCAGGCTGCGCTGGCCAATGCCGACGAAAAGCGAATGAACGATTACGACGGCCGCGGCTATCTCTCACAGCGCCATCTCGGCGAATTCTGCCAGTTCTTCTTGGGAACCGCATCCGACCAGGTCGAGTTCATGGGGGAACTGCTGGCCCTCGAGGGCATGCTCAATCGCATCGCCGGTTATGCCGAGCGCAGAGAGTCGGCCAAGGAACTTCCGCGCGGCTCTGGCCTGGTGCTCAGGGAAATCTTTCTCCGGGGAGAGATCGCGCGCGGCGACGTCTCGCGAATCATCGGCACCTCTCCTCGAACCGCCCAGAAGGTCACGGGCGAGCTGCTCTCACAACGGTTGGTCGCCTCCGGTTCGCCAAAGGGGTCGTTGCGGCTGAGTTTTTCTGCGGACGCGGCCGGTCATTATTTCCCGAACCTGTATCCGGCGGGAGCGGATTGATGTGTAAGGAATTGGCTGCCGGGGCTGGACTCACACCACCACGCTCGCCTTCAAAGGGCGATGTCCTGCTATTAGACGACCCGGCAATGAATTGGTGGAGCCGGAGGTAGTTGTAACCTCACCATACCGGATTAAAAGTCCGGTGCCGGTCTGCTGTGGCTTCGGCTCCACAAAAATGGTGGGCGAGAGAGGATTGCACCTGCACTGGCGACGTTCTCAACGCCGTGTCTCTTGAACGCCGCCTGCGAAGGCTTGGAGTACACGCGCACAGAGAATTGGGGCCTCCCGCCGGTGCTGCCCCGGCGCGGGTTCCTTACAAAGGAAGCCTGCGGCTGCCGCAAGGAGGCGAAAGGGTCGCAATCCCGAGTGCTGCCCTCGGCGCAGCTGGCTTATGAAACCGGCTCGAGCGCTGGCTCGATTGCGGTGCTGGTGTCAGAGTGCAGAGTGATTTCCTGAATCTGCACTCTCAACTCTTCGCTTGATTGCGGGGCGCTCGAGCTTCTTCGCGTTCAGGGGTTCAAGAAACAGTAGTCTCGCCTCGACTTTTTGGGGGTTGACGAAACCCGGCGCGTAAAACATAGTATTACGCATGGTTAAGACGATCAGCAAAGTTGGCAATTCGCACGGCATTGTCTTCGATGCTGCGCTCATGGACCTAGCTCATCTCAAGGCCGGCGATGAGGTGAATCTGGAAGTTCACGAGGGCGGAACGATCACCCTGACGCCCCTGCGACCACGCCCGTCACCTGCGGAGGTTTCCAAAGTTATCAAGTCCACGATGAACGACTATGCCCGCACGATGAAAAAGCTTGCGTGAGCGCTTCTCCCGAAAACTGCTTCCACTTGACTGTGGAAATCGTGCGAGAAATCCACGCGGAGGCGATCGCAAGATTCGGCGGCTCAGATGGTGTGCGAGATATCGCTTTGCTCGAATCCGCAGTCGCAGCTCCTCAGGCAAGTTTTGGAGGCAAGTCGCCGTATCGGGATTTGGTCGAGGTGGCAGCTGCGTATTTATATTACCTCTGCCGGAACCATCCCTTCATCGACGGGAATAAGCGGGCGGCGCTCGGTAGTTGTTTAGTCTTTCTTCGCTTGAACAGCATTGAGCCGAAGCCCGACGGGTCAGAATGGGAGGAACTTGTTCTGGCAATAGCCTCAGGCAGCCTCGACCGGGAGCAAGCAACGACCAGGCTTCACGGATTGTTAAAGAAATCCTTGGCGTAGAATGGGTACGCGCGTCCGGCCTGCCCGCCGTAGCTTCGGCGAAGGAGGGTAACGCTTCCGCCTGCGTCAAAAACACTACGGCGGACAAGCCGGGTCCAGGCACTCATCTAGTGCGATGCGGGGTATAAAGCCGCCGACTCTCTTTCAGCTACGCGCGCATGAATGGCGGAATGCCGTGAGCTTGCACCACTTGCCCGAAGGCACGCACTCGTGAGCACCGAGGCCCGGCACGCTTGTCCGTTTGGCATTCCAGAAATGGTCGGCGTGGCAGGAGTTGCACCTGTCGCCGTCCGCAAGGACCCTTCCCGGACCTGACCCAGAATGACCCGCGGAAACTTTTCCGATTGCCCTCTTCATTTTCAACTCCCTGCCCGCCCGATGCGGCTATGCCATAGCCAGGCGCAATGCTCCGGGTGAGACAATCAAGATTTTCAGACCGCCCTGAACCCGCTCATAGGAGGGACTCGTCAACGGACTAACGACGAAGTTTTTACCTTTGGGATATAGTTCACGAAACGCCGCCAGCCCACGAGTTTCAAATGCCTGTGGATTCCATTTGCATTCAATGGTGTCCACGGTATCGCGTTCGCGCGGCACAACAAAGTCCACTTCCCGCTGCTGTTTGTCGCGCCAAAAATAAATCTTTGGCAATCCAGCAGCAATGAGGGTATCCAGCACGAGGTGCTCCCATAACCCGCCGCAGTCCTCCGTGCGCAACTGATCCCAACCGCGGGCGTAGCAGACCATCCCCGTATCAAACCCAAAAACCTTCGGTTGCGACACAATCTCACGTCGTCCCCCGCCGGAAAAGGGTCGCACCAAGTGCGCCACATGAGTGATTTGATAGACATCCAGCCAGTTGGTAACCGTGGGCCGGCTAATTTGGCTTTCGGCAGCCATTTTGGACACGTCCAGCATCCCGCCGCTCTGTCGCATCAGCAATTCTAGCACACGCAGAAATCCGGCGCGCTTCTCCAACCGGAACAACTCCTGCACGTCTCGGGCGAAGTAGGAATCCTGCCACTCGGCGTAAAATTCAGGATCATACTTTTCAGATAACAAGGCCGGCGGCAATCCCCCGTGCAACAAACGCTCCCGTAAATCCCTCACCCCGAAGGGCACCAGTTCCTCATGCAACACAGGTACAAGTTCGACAACGCGCTTGCGTCCCGTCAGGCTGTCACGAAATTTTTGCGTGGCTGCCAGGGTAGAAGAACCAGTCGCCAGTATTTTCAATCCCGGAAATCCATCCGCTCCGATCTTTAACAACCGACTCGGATCGGGAAGCTGATGAATTTCGTCGAACACCACCAACGGTTGCTTAAGCGATTGATAAAAGCTTTCCGGATCGCGCAACCGCTCAGCGACGCTGGGCAGATCGCAGTTCAGAAATGCCGCGTCGGGCAGTCGCTGCGCCAGCACCGTCTTGCCCGCGCGTCTGGCCCCCGTGAGCCAGACAATCGGTGCCTGCTTCCACGCGGCCACCAAACGTTGGGTCCAGAAGGGTCTATCGATCATCGCAACCCCACTTTCCATATAGACGTCTAAATGTCAATAGTGATAATGCCTCAAGCGTCCACGTTCACTTCCGAAGCCGGGGGACGGGCGGGGCCACAAGAGGCCAACGGGACTTTCAAATGCAGAATGGGGAATGCAAGATGCAGACTGCTGAGTTCAAACGTGCATGTGTTGACTGCCGTCTGCTCTGCCGAGAACAACTACGTCGATGACGAAGGACCTTATGGGCGAGAATCAGTGCCTGCTTTGGTCTCGATAATCCTGGCGACCGTGGTCCGGACTTTGTCGGGATAACGTCGCAGGACTTTACTTAATCGTCGTCGGCTCAGAGTATCCAGGTTTTGAAATGTAACCAGGGACTGCGGATTAATCCCATCACGAAGGTTCAGCCATGTAAAATCGCAGAGCGCCTGCTCAGCCGGTGCGATCACCTGATCCTCAGGTCTGGCATAAACGCTTGGCGGGACGCAGATGAACCTCAGTTTGCCTGCCGGGGTGATGCGATCGGACTTCCGGTTATGGCGACGGTCGGTGAAGCAGGTAATCTCCGTTGGCACCTGCGTGACGAGGTGACGCCGAAACAGCGCGTAAAAGCCAGTAATGTAGGCACCGGGATCGACCGCCGACAGGATGTCTTCTGGCTCCACTCCCTCGGTTGGACCGTAGCGCCCGTGTGCGTAGCGATGGATGATGCCGCGCCGCACCAAACGACCAAGTTCGGTATTCACCGCATGGAGCGTGGTTTGACCCGCGTTTGCAAGTTCCGCCACGGAAAAAACCACCTTGCCATGCTGGGCTCTCTGGTCAGCGAAAAAGTTCTGCCATTCCAAAGTTTTCATGGAGGACAAACCTTCAAAATCAGATTCAGGGCCGGGTCGAGGACCGCTCTGCCGCCGCCCCCGGAATTCATCTGTTGGGCCACGGTTGGCTCCATTTGCTGGTCGATGACCTTCTGAATGGCTGTGGCGTGGTATTCGCGATTTTCCTGCAGGTCTTTCAACCTCTGAGCGACCATCTCCGGGCGTAGTTTGTCTCCGTAAAGAAAGATATCCACCAAATCGCGGTGCTGGAGGAAGATCCGGTTCAGGACCGCTATGACTTTGCTCTCAATGAGGTCGGCGTCTGAAGGCGTAGGATGCACCGTTCCGCCGGCCGTTCGGATGATGGCTGGATCCAAACAGACGATTTGGGTGACTTCCAGCGGTATTTCAACGTGGGTATTACCTTTCCAAAACCGAAGATCCACGAATCTTGCGTGTTTCCTGACTATTGGTTTGCACTATTAAAACGTTAATTTAATCACTACACGATTTACAACATTAATGTTGTAAATCGTGTAGTGATTATGACGAGCTAGTGTCGCATCCTAGAACACAAATCATGTGCGGGCGAACGGTTTCCCGTCCGCCCGCGTTGTTTGCTTGTCCTTGAGCCGTTCACTATCCGCGAACAAAGTCCGATCGGCAGCGCGCAGTCCGTGCCACCCATCGGGATAGCCCGAACTTTCTCGATCACCGACGCGCATGGAGACCTCATACTGTGCACAGTTTCACACGTCCGCTGAGGCGGAAGCGATGTTTGCCCAGGTCTTCGGAGGCAGACTCGGGTTCTGCGGTTTTGAAGTTACCGGCCCGCGGAAATGGGTTCTGGAAACTAGGCTCGGCTTTAAATTCCTGTTCCATCTGCACCCTCAGCATAATGGCGTTGCTTACCTCCCTTGTGGCGCAATCTCGATGGACTTCGTGCCGCGGTTGGTTGCGGGGAGATTCAAGATCCAACCAAAGCCGAAAAATGTGGCTGTTCACTTTTCATTCGGGCAAAAGACCCGCTGGGATTGGATGATCGACAAACCGGTCATGGTGCTCGCCTATTCGTTCGCTCTGGCACGTATTCACAGAATTGCCGACGCCCGCGCTGAGTTCGAGCGCGTGGTAGAGTCCAAGTTTTATGGTGACGACCTTCTCCCTGAATTGCGCGGCCTCTTTGAGGCGGAGGTTCAGAGCTCGAAAGCCTGAGCCGCAGGCCGGACTCGAACCGGCGACCACGCGCGTATCAAGCGATCACCCAATCCTGCGACCCGTCGAAAATCAGGAGGCGCTATGTGCCTTAGCAAAAACGAGTTCCGAGTTTCCGACCCGTTCACGTCGGCCAAAAAGTTCTTGCGCCAAAATGCCGCCTTTGTATAATCATCCCTCGGCTGGAAGAAAGCCTCCGGATCCGCGGAAAGGGTTTAACCCGACTTCAATTCTAAAATCGAAATAACTGCACGTTCTTCGTGCGTCCTGTTTGCGGATCCAGGAATACTTACGGAGAACATTATGGAAAAGCAACTTCCTGCCCGTCCAAACCTCGACCATCTCAGACGCCAGGCAAAAACGCTCCTCGCCGCGCTTGAAGCCCGCGAACCGAAGGCGGTCTCAACAATTCTCAATCACTTGCCAGCGGCGAAAAACATGACTGCCGACCAGGTGCTCGCCACGCGATTCCGACTGGCCGACGCGCAATCCGCCATCGCCCGGGAGAGCGGCTTCGCCAGTTGGCCCCATTTGTCGCGTCACGTTGAGCAACTTCGCGCCCTCGAGGGGAGTTGGTCGTTCGCGCGCCTGGAAGTTGATGGCGCGGTAATGCCCGCTCCAGTATTGGAAGCATCCCGTTTGCTCATTGATGGAGACAGGTTTCGTACGGAAACGCCGGAAGCGAATTACGAAGGAATCTTCAACATCAACGTCGAAACCCAGCCACACGAAATCGACATCGAATTCGTCGAAGGCCCTGAAGCCGGAAACCGGAACTATGGCATCTTTCGGCACGATGGTTATCAACTCGAGATTTGTCTCGATCTGAACGGCCAACGCCGTCCGGACAATTTCGGTTCAACTCCTGGAAGCGGCCGGGCCTACGAAACGTTGAAACGGACTTCCACCTCGCGTCCGGAGAATGTAACGGGAGGAACAGCGCCCGCTACGGCGTCACCAGTCGCCGCTCCAGACAGCACCGGTTTTGAATTCGTTGCCTCGCCAACGCTCGCGAAGCTTCAGGGCGAATGGGCTGCGGTGAAGATTGTCCGCGATGGTCAGAATCTCCCATCCGTGATGCTTCGCACCGGACTTCGAACCTCCACGAAAAACGAAGTTAAGATTTCCGTCGGCGGCCAGACGATGCTGCACGCGCTTGTCAAAATCAACGAAAGCGAGGACCCAATGCAGGTGGATTATTACAACCTGGACGGAATGTGCAAAGGCCACATCCAACATGGCCTGTTAAAATGGAGCGGCACGGAAGCCTGCCTTTGCATGTCGGCTCCCGGTGATCCTCGCCCGGATGATTTTACCGCCCCGTCAGGAAGTGGACGCACTTTCAGCCAATGGCGGCCCAAAAAATGACCCGGCCTGTCGAAGCCGGTGATCGGGCAAGAGACTGGATGGGTTGAGGCGTGCGTCACCGCTCGATCGCCTGGAAGCCGGCTTGTCGTTATGTCTAACCAGAACGCAACCACACTGAGGCAACCCTCCTCTTTCAGTCGGAACCGTTCCTCGGACTGACCCAGGATGCTCAAATCTGCATCGACGAGCAGCGGCGCATCCGGATGTTGCGAGGGATCATGAGCTTTGGTTGCAAGGACGAGGGCCGCCACTGAGTTGCACAAATCAGCACTGCCGCCGGCTTTAACGATGCGTCGTTTTGCTAATTGGGCACTCTTCTCTTCATTGTCCTGAGCGCGGGGGTCGTAAACCGCATCATGAAACCAGATAGCCAATTCCACAGCGACGGGTTGGCTGACCAGGTGTCGGACGGTATCGAATTCGGCGAGGCACTCACTGATATGGCGGAGATTGTGGTAATGCCGGCTGGGCTGAGAGTACACCGAAACCAACTCACGATGAACGAGCTGAGCGTCGCCTGTAGCGACAACCTGCCGCCCGAGTTGAGCCCACCGGTCTGAAGTCGCCTGATTCACTTTCGAGATCTTAAAAGCTGCGGGTAAGCGGCAGCGGGCACGTATTTCCTGACGATCTTCTGCCATCCCACCGGACCGATCAACCCTTTGACCATGCTGGAACTGGCTTCCGCAATACCACGCGGCGGCATAAGGAAGACCGTGCAGATGGAGATGACTACTCGCCGAAGACGTTGCGCACGGCTTCCAGTTTCATTTCCTTCTCGCCCCGGGTCGGTGCCACGATGCCTCCTTCGCCGAACTCATTCCAGGCATAGATCAACAGCATCTTCTTCCTGCCACCCTGGACCGGTATGCCCAGTTTCGGGTATTTGTCCAGCGCCGCCTTCACCCGGTTGAGAGCCTCGGTCCATTCGTCGCGGGTGGGAAAGGCAAAGGATGGACGAGCATCTCGCCAGGGCCGGGGGTCCCAACCGGCGGGGACATACGGCACGTATGGCTTGCTCGTGTGCTCGGCGTAGCGCATCCAGCCCGCCTCCGCATGCTTTATGAGCAACTCATACTGATAAGGCTCCGGTCGTTGTGGCAAGTTCGGCATGTCCATATAGGTCGTGAGGAAGTCGAATGGCGCCACCCGGTCCGGTGAGGGCACGCCGCCGGGCATCACCCCGGCGGATATGAGCGGGGTTGGAAGGCCATTCTCCATTGCGATTCTGCTGAAGGTATCAAGGCGGGCCGTGACTTTTTTGGCGTCATCGCCATTCTGCCTGTAAAAGTAATCCATACCGTGGATCTTGAACACCGGTCTGCCGTCCAGCCGCAGGTAGCTCGGGTGCTTCATGGCCATGCACCACGCCTCGCAGGCTGCTGCCCAATCCGAATCCTTGGCGAGGTCGAACGGTGGGTGATTCACGAATTCCAGGCTGAACTTCATCCGGCCGGCGTTGGTCGAGGCCAGAAAGGTTCGGAGCCCCTCGTTGAGCGGTCCGCCGTTGGGATACCAGAGGATCTGGAAGAAGTCCACGTGATGGCTGGAAGCCGCGATAATCTCCCGGTCCATGGTCGCTTGGTCGTTATACTCACCCAGCATGGGGATGCGCTCCGGGTACTCAGGCCGCCAATCCCGTCCGTCAGTCATCCACTTGTTCGGCGATTTCGGCCACCACCCGGCAAAGTAATAGATACCCACCAGGTAATCTTTATGCGCGGCCACCGCCTTGCCTTCAGCCGCTGGAGCAACCTGGGCCACCGTGACACAAATCAAGAAGATCAGCCATTTCATAGAGTGAACCAGGTGAAGCTTACTGTCCTGTTAGCGTTGATCAAAGCGGTTTTCCGGGTCCACTCCCCAACCGCGTCGTCGTTGGGCGATTCAGTTGCACCGGCATCTTCCAGCAGCCCCCAGGATCCCCCTTGGCTGCTGGCCGCTACCGAGGGCTGGATTGCATTAGCTTTGACCTATGGCAAACTCGGGGCGACATGAATCAGAACCCCAAACCCCGCCGAATGCGCTGGTGGATGCCTGGGTCCCTCATTGGCGCAGCCGGGGGCGCCGCTCTTATCTTGTGGTCCCGCGAAGTGCCATTCCTGGAACCGATCCTTATGGGCATGGGGCTACTCACCACGCTCGTACTCGGTCTCTGGTATATTTTCTTCACGGGTCTGCCGTGGAGAACCCGCTGGGTCCTGGTGCTGATCCTCGCTGGTTGTGTCACAGGGATTTCCTTCGGGGTGGCGCGGTTCACCCGGGCAGAAGGCTCGATCAGCGGTTCCGGGATTCCGCGACTGGTATGGAAGTGGTCGCCTAAGCGGGAGGGAGCGGCCAGTTCGTTGACCCTGGAAGCGGCGGCGCCATCCACAGACCGTCCGGCGCAAGCGGCCGCGTTATCGGCGGAGGATTTCCCCCAATTTCTCGGGCCGGATCGCTCTGGAATTCTCACCGGTATCCCGCTCCAGCGCGACTGGAACCGCTCGCCCCCCACATGTGTCTGGCGTCAGCCGATTGGCCTGGGTTGGTCCGCATTCGCTGTCTCTGGCCGGCACGCCGTTACCCAGGAACAACGCCGCCAGGAGGAGTTGGTGGTTTGCTATGACACGCAAAACGGCCACGGGCTGTGGGCGCATACGAACCGCGTCCGGTTCAGCGAGACCTTGGGAGGTGATGGGCCGCGCGCCACCCCGACGATCCACCAGGGACGTGTCTATGCCATGGGAGCCTCGGGGATCCTGGATTGTCTGGAGGAAGCAACTGGCCGGTTGATCTGGTCCCGCGATATTTTGACCGAAAACCGACTGTCGAACGTCACTTGGGGAAAGAGTTGCTCGCCCTTGCTGGTGAAGGATTTGGTGGTGGTCACCGGCGGACAACAACGGGAAAAGACCCTGCTTGCTTACGAGGCCGGTAACGGCAGACCTGTCTGGCACAGTGGCCGTGACCGGGCCAGTTATTGTTCACCGGTCCTGGCCTCCCTATCCGGCCAGGAGCAAATCATCATGGTCAACGCTCATAGCGTCACCGGGCATGGCCCCCTGAACGGCGAAATCCTTTGGGAATATGCCTGGCCTCAGGAGTTCGCCAAAGCCACTCAACCGCTGGTGATTGATACCAACCGGGTTTTCATCGCAGCAGGTTACGGCGTGGGCTGCGTCATGCTGAAAGTCGAGCCTTCTGGCGTGGGGTGGTCGGTGGTGGCGCTTTGGAAGAACCGTAACTTGAAGCCCAAATTCACGAACCTCGTCCGTCAGGGCCGCTATGTGTATGGCTTGGACGAAGGGGTGCTGACCTGTGTGGACCTGGACCAGGGCAACCGGATGTGGAGAGACGGACGTTACGGCCACGGCCAGATTCTCCTGGTGGATGACCTGTTGCTCATTCAAGCCGAATCGGGGGATGTTGTGTTGGTGGAGATCAGTCCGGAAAGGCCCCGGGAACAAGCCCGGTTTCCGGCTCTTCACGGAAAGACATGGAACAACCCTGTGCTCCTGCGTGATCTCCTGCTGGTTCGCAACGACCGGGAGGCAGCCTGCTACCGCTTGCCACTAATCCCGTCCCGCCCATCGCTCTGAGAGCTGGGGTGCTGGCCCCCATCGGGGTACGTCACGACTGCTCCAAACGTGGCCGGTTTCAGATCGGCCAGCGAGCGCAGGACGCCTGCGGGCTTCATCAACGCCGTCCGCTGAGGCGAATTCCGGTTCCGGCTCGCTTGTTCAATTCAAGTCAACCGACTGAAGAATGCATTGAAAGTCATCTCGACAGGTTGCAACGATCGCGGAAACCATCGCTGCTGTCAGGCCCGACGCCTGCAAGAATGGGTCCGTCTCGGAAATGGTCCAACCCTTCTTTTCAAAATCCAATCCGGTCAACTCGATCAAACGCCGGGTAAATTGCAACGCACCGAGCAAAGAAACTTGTTCCACCACTTTCTCAGGATTTAGCTGGGAACGGATGATGTCACACGTCGCCAGAGGGAAGTCCCAGTGTTCCAGCAGCATCGCGCCAGCTTCGGCGGAATCGAAACCCACGGCCGCACGTTCCCATTCCTCAATGGACTGCTCGCCGGTCCAGAAGATCGTGAAGCCCTGTTCGTCTATGACGCGGTTGATCAGGACCCGACCGAGGGCGTGCAGGATGCCGATGGTGTAGGCGTCTTGTGAATTCAGTCCCGACTTTCCGGCCAACGCCTCCATCACCAGCGCGGCGGCGACCGAACTGCTCCAGTAATCGTGGGCCGAGACGCCGTAACTGCCCAGGTCGCGCGCAAAGAGTTGTCGGGCCAGGCTGAGGTTGACCACCCGAATGACCTCGCGCAAACCGATTTGGTTGATGGCGGAAGCCAGGTTGCCGTGGAACGCCGCCGGAGCATAGTAGGGGCTGTTGCTGATCCGGATGATGTCCGCAATGAGCGAGCCGTCGTTGCGCATCACATCGCACATTGTCGTGAGGTCGGTGTCAGGGTCCTTGGCGAGTCTCCCCACCGCGGCCAAAACCGCAGGCGTCGAGCCCAGTACTTCTATGGCGAGGATGGCGCGTTTGAAATTGTCGGGATTTAGCATAGTTGTTTGATCGTGAGGTTGGCTGCGATTTGGCGGCGCGCGCGTTCTGGATCACAACCACTTGGTCATCGTGACATTGGTGCCGGCACCGGGTTTGGATTCAATGAGAAATTCGTCCATCAACCGCCGCGCTCCGGGGATGCCCGCGCCCAGTGCTTGACCGCGATCCGCGAGGATTTCTTCGAGGCGCTCAATCCCGCGCCCGCCATCGGCCACGGTGATTTTAAGCCCGCGCCGCCCGTCCTGCGAGACATCGGAAAATGCGATGTGACCCTGGGCGCCGGCGTGTTGAATCACGTTGCGGCTCATTTCTGAAATGGCGGTGGCAATCCGCGTCAGGACCAGCGGAGTGAAACCCATGCGGGCCGCTTGTTCCCGACCGATAAAGCGGGCCAGGAGGACGTCCTGCGCCTGCGCCAGTTCCAGATTCGCCAATTCGCGTCCGGCGGTGACTGAAGGTTGGTTTGTCATTTTGATCCTGTTTAGAGTGGGTTCGAGTGCTCCATCGAGCGGGATCTCCGAACGAAGTCAGTTTTAGAACAATTCAACATTGTCGCCTAAGTCTGCGCCTTTGGGAGCGCTGGGTTTCTCCGGTTCACGCGCATCTTCGTTGGGTGTCGGCTGCGCCACGAACTCCAAACTGTTTGCGCCGCCGTCGCGATCTGGCGGAGCGCTCGCAGCGCGTTCCGCTGCATCCCCGGAGGCGGGGGCGGGCGGTTCGGATGAAGAAAAATCAAAGAACTCGATGTTCGACGCGCTGGCCGAAGGTTTCCGGTCTCCATCACTGTCTCCGAATGCGGATTCACCGAGGGTCTCGCCGGCCGGAGCAGTTATTGACCCAACCGGTGCCGCCGCGGGACCAGCGACGGGGACTGGATTGCGCTTGGGAGTCACGGTTCTGGGCTTGAGGGCCTCATCATGCACCTCCCGTTCGTGAGCCATGGTGTAGTTCTGTCTGAGTTGGTCCAATCGCTTCGCGATGCCATGACCGTTGATCTCCGGGCCAACTGCTGACTCATCCAACGGCGTTTGTTGGTCGAAGAATCCCAAAACAGCGGCACTTGCCTCTTCAATTCGTGCTGGAAAGGCCACGCTGGCCAGAGTTTGTCGCGTCAGATCGCTCAACCCCTGTTGCAGCGGGCGAATCGCCGCCAGACGGAGCGGCAATTCGGTCTGCACTTTGAAAAGTTTGGCTTCAGCCAGTCTTGCTTCCTCGACGAGCAACCCTTCCTCGTTCCGACCCAGTTCGCGAAAGTCCACGAGACGCTGGCTCAGGTCTTCCACGGCGGCGCCCAAGGAGTCCAATACTCGCGAGATGACGCTTACATCACCCAGAATCAGATCCGAGAGTCCACGGGTTTGTTCGGCCAATACTTCCAACGCGGCCCCGTGCTCGACGTGAACCGCATAGATCTGGGCATTGAGGGCAGCCAATTTCACTCTATGGGCCAGCGAGGAGACTTGTTCGGTGCAGCGGTCAAACTTGGCCTGCAAAGGCTTAATGGCAGTGCCAACGGTATCAACATTTGACATCGAGGAGGCGACGATCCCCAGGATGTCCCGTACTCCTTGAATGGAGAGTTCCATCACCGAGGATGTAACGGCATCCTGACCAACGGCCAGCGCCTGGTCCGCCAATTCATTCGCTTGATCCTCGATGACCTTGATTCCCCCGGCAATGTCGCGCGCCGCTTCCTGCAACTGGTCAAAAACGGCGCGGACCTGTCCTGATTGAATGACGTTTGCCTGGGCCAGGAAATGACGCAGTTCGGCTTGCCCGCCCGGGCCAGCGGACTGATGTCCCGCCTGGAGATGGAGGACCATTTCATCAATGGCCTGGCCGACATGCTGGATTTTCTGGGAGCTGATGTCCTGGAATTGGAGCGCCTGCACGACGCGGTTGACGCCGCTTTGGATGCCCGCGCTTTGGCCGGACAAGCTGAGAACCGCCTGGCCGCACTTCCGCAAGGCGTTTCCCAACGCGCCAAGCTGCTCGCGGCTGCTGTGAAGTGTCTTGGTGATCCTGGCTCTGTGTGCCGAGATCATTTCCGAGAGTTCCATCGTGAGCTTGTCGGTGGTTCCCTGGCTTTCTGCCAAGTCCTGAAATTGGCGTTCAATCGCCTGATGCACCTCGGCTAACAGCGAGTTCATTTCACAGGCGAGAGTGAGAAACCCCTCCCGCGTGGCCCCATCAAAGACACCAGACTGGATTCGGAACTGGATGGTGATGAGCGGTAAAAGCCGGAGAGTGCGGTGCAACTGATCGTGGAGCGATTGAATCTGGCGCAAACCAGCGGTCAGCTTGCCAAAAATCTCAAAAACGTATCCATACTGGGCATAACTTGCCACGACCAGGTCCTCGGCCTTTTTGAGGAGTTGGAACGAGAATTGGATGGCGGGGTCTTCCCC
>JBBQYD010000008.1:0-28897 GCA_038209025.1 Verrucomicrobiota bacterium
CCCGCAGTGTTGACCTGCACGAGGAGAAGGGCGGTGGCGAAATTCCCGGCGGCATTGGTGGTCAACGTGCCGAGGTTCCAAATCGCCCTGCCAGCAACCAAGGTGAGTGAGCCCTTCGACAGGCTGCTTGAGACAAGCACGCCGCCAACCGGCAGAGTATTTGTGACAAACACATTGCTGGCGGTGCTGGGACCATAGTTCGTGACGGTTAGCGCATACAGCAGGTTGCTGGTGGCCACCACCGTATTGGTCGAGGCGCTCATCGTGATACCGAGGTCAGCGGAATCCGGGATCGGCCCCGAGGTGGTAAGGTTCAGTATCCACCCATTAGAGATCGTTCCAGTATCGAGCTGCGTGTCGTCATACACGTAGAGCGACCACGCGCCATTCGGGTTCGAGCCGTTGAAAACCGCCAGGTTGGTCGGATACGGTCCCGGGGGAGCAGGGATCGGGAAGGGCGGCGGAGCCAGAGCATGCGAGGTCGGGCGATAGTCCCCGGACAGGATGTTCGTCGTGGGCAGCGAGGCGGTGGCTGAGTCATCAAAGGTGAGCGTCACCTTCCTCACGGCGGTGCTGCCGCCCGCCTTGGACATCAGGTAAGACTTCTGCCCGCTGGGGGAAACCAGGAGGACGCTGACGTCCCGCGGCGCCGTGTGACTCAAGTTGGTGAGGGTGACCGTGGCTTTGGTGATCAGGCCCGGCAAGCCGCCCACGTTGATGGTCGATGGATAGGGTGTCGCGTTAGTCTTGTCGTTTATCGTGATGAGAGCGGTGTTGGAATAAGTCGTAATCGTCCGGCCAACCGCGAAGTTAAACGAAGCGTGGCTGACAAACGCGCCATCCACGAGGCGCAGGACGGCCGTGATAGTCTGGCCGTTGGTCGCGTTGGCGGTAAAGGTGAACGCCCTGGAAACGGACGGGCCGTTGGTCGCGAGGACCCCGTATGATTGCGGAGCGCTGGGATTGACAACCCCGTTGGTGGTCAGCAGCGTGGCAACCAGATTGGCCGTGTTGGTCCCGGAGGCATTGCGCAAGCCCAGCAGCACGGTGACGGTTTCATTGGTGTCAATCCTCCCGTTGGCGGGAATGCCGCTTTCAGCCACCATGGCCGTGCCTGAAGGAACGATCAGGCTGCCGTCATTCTCGATGATATTGATGATGGCGGCGCTGGGATCCACCAGGAGCGTGTTGCCAACCGGGTTGGAAAGGCGCACCAAAACGGTCTTGTCGCCTTCCAGCACGCTGTTATCCAGGATGGGCACGCTGAACGTTTTGGCGGTCTCCCCGTTGGTGAAGATAAATGTGCCGCCGGTCGTCAGGTAGGCGATATCGACCTTGCCTGAACCGTCCACGGCCGTGTAGTCCACGGCCACCGTGCTGTCGAGGAATCCGCTGCGCTTGACCGTGATCTGGGCCGAGACCCCGTTTTCCGCCACGGTGTAAAACGGACTGGAGAATGAGAATCCCGCTATGTCATTCGTAATAATAACCCGGGCGAAGCTGGGCTCGATCAGTTGCGCGCCGTCCGTGGGGCTGAAGAGGCGAACGCCAAACTCCACTTCATCCTGAAGCAGCCGATTGTTGATGATCGGCACGAGGAAGCTCTGCATCGCGATGCCGTTGCTGAACGTGAGCTGGCCGCTCACCGCGGCGTAATCCACCCCCGCGATGGCCGTCAGGTTCGTGGTCGCATAGCGGACGGTGACATTGCCGGTGTTGGCATTGGTGCGGAGCACGGAGATCAGGACGTTAGTGTCGCTCTTGCGCACCCCAAAAACTGAATTTGTGAAGGCCAGGCCCGGGTCGCTGTCCAGCACGACCACGGTGGCGGTGCTCGGGCTGAAAAGTTGCGCCGGGGCGCTGGGGTTAGCCAGGACCACGCTGAACGAAAGGTCGCCCGTGACGCGCGGGTCATGCAGCAGCGAGATCGAGAACAGCTTGATCGACTCACCGTTGGTGAACGTCAGGCTGCCCGACTCGGCGATGTAATTCGTGCCGGCGAACGCGGTTGCGTTCGTGGTGTAATATTGAACCGAGCTGACTCCGTTGGTGCCCACCCGGGTCACGGTAAGATTTGCGATGCCCGAGTTTTCGGTGCCCAGGAACACCGGGCTGGAGAAGCCCACCCCCACCTCGTCATCCATAATGGTGACCGTGGCGGTGTTCGGCCCGCCGAAGGTCGCTCCGCCCGTCGGGTTGGAGAGCACCACCCCGAACGGCAGGTGGCCGTCCACCACGGAATTCTGAATGATCGGCACGCCAAAGGTCTTGATTGTTTCATTGTCGGCGAACACCAACACCCCGTTGGTGCTGACGTACTTGACCCCCGGCTGGGCGACGCCTGGAACCGTGGCGAAGCTAACCGATATGGTGCCGGCGCGTCCGTTGGTGCGCACCACGGTGATCAGCGCCTGCCCCGCAGCCTCGCTAACCACGTAGTTGGTCTGGGTGAGCAACACCTGCCCCGGCATCTTGTCCACATCCACGATGGTGAGCGTGGCGGAGGACGGGCTGAACAGCAGCGCGTTCACCGCATTGGTCAGTTCCATGGTGACCGTCAGGTTGCCCGGAGAAGCCGGGTCATAGATCAGCGGCACCTGCACCAGCGCGTTCGTTTGGCCCTCGATAAAAGTGACTGTTTGCATCGTCGGCATGTAATTGGTGCCGATGACGGCGGTGCCATTGGTCGTGGTCAGAAACTCGACCGAGGCTTCGCCCCGCGTGCTGCCAGTGCGGTAGATGTTGATCGTGGCCGATTTCTCGGGGGCGCTCTCATTCCGCAAATAGTTGGCGGATGAGAAGTTGATCGCACTGTCATCGTTGAGGATAACGACCGTTGTGCTCTGCTGGTTCCCCAACAGCGGTCCATCCGGGCTGGGCAGCGGATCGCTCAAGTCCAATTGGAACGTAAGATCCGGGGTGATCGAGTAATCCCGGGTAACCGGGATGGCAATTTGCATTAAGGTTTCCCCGGGCGGGAATACCAGGTTCGTGGCCACGGCCACATAGTTTGACCCGGCAGTGGCGGAGCCGTTAACACTGGTCACCCTGACCGAGACATTGGCGCTTTCCGCCGTGCCGCTGGTGCCGCCACGACGACGCACAGTTACCAGGGCATTGGTTTCACTCTCCCGAGCAATGTATTCAGCCTCGGTGAATTCCAGGAACCCGGAGCCCGTCGTGGTGCCGCCGTAGATCCGCACAATGTGGTTGGCGGTCTGCCCGTTCCACTCGGTAAATCCGCCGCCGAAGAGAACTCTGCGGTCCGGTTGAATGGCGATGGCGGCTACGAAGCTGTTCGCGCCGGTCCCAAAGTTGATCATGGTGTCGGTGGAGCCGTCCGCGTTCAGCCGGGTCAGCCGATTCCGGGTGACACCATTGAAAACGCTAAATTGACCGCCCAACAGGATCCGGCTGTCGGGTTCCACCACGATGGCGGTGACGGCGTCATCCGCACCGGTGCCGGTGACGAACGAGGTGTCGAGCTGGCCGTTGGCCTCCAAACGCGCCACATAGCCGGCGGGCTGCCCGCCCATCTGCGTGAACAGACCACCAACGAGGAGTTTCCCGTCCATCTGGAAGGCGAGCGAGCGCACGGAGTTGTTCGCGCCCAAGCCAGCGTCAAAGGTGGTGTCGAGCACACCGCTGGGCAGGATCCGGGCAAGGTGGTTGCGTTCGACGCCGTTGATCATGGTGAAATCACCGCCGATAATCGCCCGGCCCTCGGAATCCACAAGGATGGCATGGACGGCGCCATTCGGGGCGAGCACCGGGTTAAAGCTCTGGTCCACCTGGCCGAAGTCAGTCAAGCGCACCAGGAAGTTCCGGCTGAAGCCGTTGAAGGTGGCGAATGAACCGCCGACCAGAATCCGGCGCGCGCCGTCGGTGAAGGTCTCAGCCAGCGCCAGAACACTGCTCTCGGGGCCCGAACCGGGGTTGAAGCTCGTGTCAATGGAGCCGTCAAACATTAACCGGGTCAGGTAATTGCGCGCCACACCGTTCACAAACGTGAAGCGGCCACCGATGAGGATGCGCTGGTCGGATTGCGTGGCCATGGCCAGCACGCTGTCGTTCGCGCCCGCAAACGTTTCAGTTCCGGAAAACTTCTGGTCCAGCGAGCCGTCCTCGTGAAGGCGGGCGATGCGGTTCCGCGGCATGTCGTTCACGCGAATAAAATCGCCACCCAGGAGGAAACGGCCGTCGGGCTGGCGAACGATGGCAAAGATATCACCCTCAACTCCCAGGCTGGGGTCCGTCTCGGTGTCAACCACACCCGGAGGGATGTTGATGGTCTCGTCATCGATAATGTTAATAACCGCGCTGGCCGCCTGCAGGACGTCGGCGGGCGAGGCCCCGCTCAGCGATAGCGCCACCAGGCGTCCAGCTACGTCCTCCAGGAAATTGTCGAGAATTCCCACGGTGAAGCTCTTGCTCACCTCACCAGGTCCAAAAAACAGGGTGCCGTTGGTGGCAATGAAGTCGAGTCCGTCGAACGCCGTCAGGGTGGAAGCGGCAAAGTTGACGGAGACAGACTCAGCGCTGCCCCCGGTGCGGTTCACCGTGATGGTGACCGCGCCGCCGTTCTCATTGGCCAGATAGTCCGTCTGGTTAAAGGCCAGGATGCCTCGATAATCTTGATTTTGAATGGTCAAGACGGCGGTCTTGGTCAAGCCGAGGGATACCGGACTGGGAACCGAATTCAACCGGGGGTCGGTTAGACTCAAGGCCACCGTCAGGAAATTGGTATCCTGGTAAACGAAATCACGTATGATGGGGATGGCGACGATCTTCGGAACTGCGTCGTTGTTTCCCCAGGTCAGGTTGGTGCTGATCGGGCCATAGTTGACACCAGCCACCGCGTTGGAATTGGCGGTGCTCATTTTCACCGACAAGGTTCCCGCACTGCTGCCCAGCCGATTGATCGTGATGAGGGCATACCCGGCACTTTCGTTGGTCGCGTAGGCGGCCGAACTGAACTCCACGTAACCGCCGGTGACATCGTTGTCCACGATGGTCAGGATGGCATTGGTAAGGCCGAGCTGCGCGCCTCCGGCAGGATCATACAACCGGAGGGCCACCGTCTGGTTCTTCTCAACCTGAATCCGGTCCAGGGATTGGACCACGAAGGTCTGGCTGGTAATGCCCGAGTTGAAGATGAGCTGGTTAGTCACCCCTTTGTAATGCACATTATTGGTGGCGCCAAGATTGGCGGTGGCATACTTCACGGTCACCCGGTTATCGCTCCCATCTGTTCGGATGACGGTGATGTAAGCGTTGGTGCCTTCCCGCACATAGTAGGAGCTGGCGCTGAAGCCCAGCACGCCGAAGTCCCGGTTGTCATCGACGATGGTAATCTGGGCCTGAGCCCGGCCCAGCGCCACGCCCAGCGGGATGTATTCGCCACCCAGGGTAAAGGTGGTGCGAGGCGCGCTCAGGCGCATGCCCAGCAGCCGGTTGCCGCGGTTGGTGCTATTGAGGGCTTCCACCCACACGTCATTGGCGGTGTATTGCCAGGTCCAACCAGGCTCGACGGTATCCGTATAGCCGTTATTCTGCCCGAAGGTCCCATCGGCGAGTTGCCAGATGAAGGAATACGTGGTCAACCAGGTGGGATTGCCATAGGAACCGGCATTAAAAGTATAATCCACCTCGGGTTGGGCACTTCCAGGACCCGGGTCGAGGGTGACCGGCGCAGCCGTTACCGAGGCCGGCCCCAGGTGGCCGTTCAGCCGGTTCATCTTGATGAAGAGCGGATTCGTAGCCGCAGCGGTGGGGGCGTTGTCCACCGTGTAAGCGTCGTAGGCTAATTCAATGTTTCCCGGCCCGGGGGTTTCCCCCCCGATGACGCGGGCCACGTTGCGGCGCACCCGGAGATCATCGCGATAGTCGCCCCCGCCGACCCAATTGAAATTGCCGCCGATGACCACTCTGCCATCGGTTTGAACGGCACTGCTGAAAATGAACTTCCGGGGTTCCACCAGAGCGTTGTAGTAGGCGGTAGGCACACCCGCAAATTGGTTGTAGGCGGAATCCATGAATGAGGTATCCAGGTAGCCGGCCGGGAAGAGGCGCGCAAATCCAATCCGCCGGGTCTCATTGTAACTGGTGAATGTCCCGCCGATGAGAATCCGCCCGTCAGGGAGCGGGTTGACATTGTAAACAATGTCGTCGGTGCCGGCTCCGGGGTCGAAGCTGAGATCGATTGAGCCGTCCGAATTGAGTTGGGCAATATTATTGCGGGCCAAACCATAAACTGAATCAAACGTGCCGCCGATCACCAACTTCTCGCCGTTGAGGCCAAGCGTATAAACGATGGGGAGAGGACCCTGGACGCCGCTGCGCGGGTTGAAGGACGTGTCGAGCGAGCCGTCGGGGTTGAGTCGCGCCACGCAGGAGCGGGGGACGCCCGCAACTCGGCTGAACTGGCCGCCAATATAGACTTTCCCGTCCGCCGCCACCGCCACCGCATAAATGGGACCGTCCGCGCTGGCGCCCGGATTGAAGCTGGGGTCGAGGCTGCCGTCCGAGTTCAGCCGGGCGATATAATTGCGGTTCGTGGCGTTGACCATCGTGAACGCCCCGGCAATATACACCGAATCGCCGGCGGCGGTGGCCAGCGACCACACGACACCATCTGTTCCCTGGCCGGGATCGAAGCTGCCATCGAGCGCGCCCGTGCTGAGCACGCGGGCAATGCCGTTGCGGATCGTGCGGTTGTAGGAGTTGAACGCACCACCGATCAGGATGCGCCCGGCGCTGTCGAGGCGCATGGCGCTGATGAACTGGTCCGCCCCGTCACCCGGGTTGAAGCCCAGGTCAATCTGCCCATCGGGTTTCATCCGGGCGATCCGGTTCTGCGGGACGCTGTTGTAAGCCGTGAAGTCACCCGCAATGACCGTGCTGTTATCCTCCTGGACGGCTACGGCATAGACCGTGCTGTTCGCGCCGGGATTCGCATTATAGGGCGGGCTGGTATAGCCATCGTTGTCCTTGTTGTGGCCGCGATCCAACGCCCCGGCGGGTTGGTCGTCAAAATGAATGGTCAACACGCAGGTGCTCACGTAGCCCAGCCACTTGTCCGTTGGCTGCGGGTTTGGGAAATAGAGCTGGAGCAGCAAATCCTCGTCAAATTCAACCAGGAAATCGTCATTAATCGGAACGTCGATCCAGGCGTCATTGTCAAACGCGCCGAAATTAACCGTGCCCGTGACGGACGTGAAATCAGGCGCCCCGGCGTACTTTCTGGAAGTGCTGTCCGGGGAGGCATAATCAGATCCTGGCTGCAGTGAAAACTCCCGGGCGCCGCTCCGGCCGAAGAGATTGTTATCGTTGTCGAAGGGATAGAGGTAATCGATCCGGTAAGGCACGGAGGTGGCGGCGGAATTGTCGCGGGAGACGCGATAGACATGCACGCGAGCCACGCCGGTGCCTGCCACACCTTCCTTGCACCGGATGGTGGAACGCTCGAAGGTAAAGACGTTTGTTCCCAATCTGCCCGTGCCCGGCAGAACAAAGCTGTTGTGGACGTTCATCAGGGTAGAGCCAGCGCTGATGCTTGGGGGCGCTATCTCCACCGACCCCGTCGTCTCCAACGGGTCGAGTTCCACTTTGAGAATGTTAACCTTGACGGTGGGATTGAGCATCGGGTCCTGGCTGAACGAGAAGGAACGCGGGCGGATGGTGATCGGGATCTTGGAGCTCATCTGGAAATTGACGAAGGTGACTTCGCCGACCTCCGGGATGTAATCCCAATCAAAACCCGCGCCGGTGGCATCCCGCGGAATGGCGGAGGGGACCACCATTTCCACGTCCTGGAGCAGCTCGGAGAAAACCTCATAGGTGTCAATCTGCCCGCCCACATCCACGGTGTAGGTAAAATTGGTGCCGGGGTTAGGAGGGTAGAAAAGGTTATAAACACCATCGGTTATGACGCCCCCGATGTCATTGGTGAAGGTGGCATAAGGGCTGCCGCCCAGGTAGTCCACTCGGCCAAACTCCAAATGCTGCAACATGGGAAAGGCCAGATAGTTGGTGTAGAACTCAGTGCTCCCGTCAGCGCGAGTGATATTCGTGCCATAGACCTCCATGGACACGAGGTTGGTGTAAAAGTCGTTGGTCACCTGGTAGGTCACATGCACCATGCCGGCTGAGCCGTTGGCGCGGGTAATCGTGACATGCGCGGGGTAGGCGAACATGCGCGGCTCATCCGCACCACCCGAATCCGTGTCACTCACGTTGTAGAGGGTCGAAGTAAAAAGGAAGTCGCCGGATTGCGCCGTCTGGCCGCCCTTCTTCCAATGAAGGAAGAACGTTCCCGAATCGATCTGGGCGTAAGGAGCATAGTCAAAGCCGTAAACGCCGATATAGTAGGTGGTGCCAGCCGTCGCCGCGAAGGAAACGCTGCTCTGCCGGGTGCCCATGAACTCGTCATTAGCGGCCACCACGGTCAGGGCGTCCACCGAAGCCCCGGTGAACACTCCCAGAACGGTATCAAACAGGCTGCCTTGGGTATCAAACGTGTAGAAACCATCCTCCGGAGCCGTCCACGAGTACCACACCGAGGCGCCGGCTGGAACATTGTCCAGGATATTGGTCTCGCCGGCCTCCAGTGTGGCTCTCACATTGAAGCCCGCGGCGTTGCCGAAGGCGTTGGTGATGACCTCGGCATCGATGAAGTTGTCGTTTGGCGGGGCGGCGTTGGTGACCTGGGCGTGGCCCAGTGAGGCACTCAGGAGGCCAGTCACCGCGGCGACCAGCATGAGAGCGCGCCGAAGCGGGGCAAAAGTAATCGTTTTCATTCTACGCATAACACACCTAAAAGACATAACCGCACCATCCCGGCCATACGCAACGGGGCGTTTGACGCCCCGCCGCCCAGCCCTTTTGTTCAATCACGTCCGCGGACCTACTGCCGGTCCACGCGCGGGCGATAATACCGCTGCCCAGCGTTGATCGGTTCCGAAACCGTCACGCGACCGCCAACCGGCCCCAGAATCAGCGTTGTACGGTTGCTGATTTCGCCCGGCCCCACCAGCCAGTTGGTCAACGGTTGCCAATTGGTTGAGGTGAGCGAATCGGCGGCATAAAGCCGGTTGGTGGAATACGAAGGGGCGCTCCAGGAAATCAGCAGTGGATCGGTCCCGCTCGCAAGCACCGCAACCCCGGCGGAATAACCGCCAACCATCACGGGAGAGGAATCCTGGCAATTCACGATCCCGTCGCCGTCCGAATCGAGCGTGCAGGACTCCACCAGCGCGGTGTTCAGCCGGTTGGTGCTGCCGTCAGGATACACCACAAAACTTGAGGAATAATGTCCCTCATTGAAGCTGCTCAACCAAACGAAGCGGCCGCCGGCCTTGCCGTCAAGTTTCTCCGCCACCGACACCCCGTTGGCGATCGCCTGGCCGAAATAAACCCGCATGTTGGGGTCCACCGACAATTTTGTGAACTCCCCGGCCAGGTTCCGGTTTGTGGCATTATTGAGCAACTCCAGGGAATCCACGTACAAGGCATTGGTCTCGCCCACCACGTTCTTGAATGAGAACTGACCCACCGGGCCGCCATCGAGGATCAGGCGCCCCAGCGCGGCATTGTTGGTGAAGCCCGAAGTGGACTTGCCAGCCTCCCGCCCCGCCCAGGTGATGGCGGACTTCGGGGTGCCCACCGTGGTGGCGATATAGTTGCTGATCGTGGTCGCCAGCAGGCTGGCGCGCGGCGGCAGCTTGCTCAGCGTCAAGCCCTGCCTGCCGACCACCCAACTGTTCTTGTTCGTCACATTGTCCGGATGCGGGTACGCGGTGGCCGCACCGGTGACCACAAAAGCGGTGCCATCATCCAGTGAGTTGGTGATCGTAAGCGCGAGTGACGTGGCGGCGCTGAACGTGTGATTGCTGACCAGCAGCGTGCCCGCCTCGATGCCGATGGCCCCCGCCTGGGCGTTGAAAATGCCGTTCGTCATCGTGGCGTTCACCGTGTCCTGAAGCGTGATGCCGCCGCTGTAGGCATGGAATACGCCGCTATTCACAAAATCGACAGCGTGAATGCTGCTGCCGTAGTTCGTCACCGCGCCCGAATTGACGAACACCTGGTAAGGTTTGTCGTCTGTGACGTCGTAAGGAGTGTTGGCGCCCCGGCCAAAGAAAATGCTGTTAAAGGTTTGTATGCCCCCCTGGTTGGTGAGGTATTGCAGCCGCGGTGTGCTGTTGGCCCACACGACATCCATATTGAGAAGATTCACGCCCCCATACGGAGTGGCCGCATCGGTGTCATTGGTGGCAAACGTCAGCCGTTCCGTGTCAAACAGCATCGTCTTCGTCACATTCAACACATCGTGGATGATGATGTTGTCATCCCCTCCCGCGGTGTTGGTCGAGACCAGTTTGAGTTCTTGAATCCGGGTCGGGGTGGTGGGCGACAGTTGCACGTCCGCGTAGAGGATGTGATACACATTCGTGATGCCGCCTACGGTATTGCTCCACCGGGCGCTGAACAGGTCCACCGTGCCCTGTGTTTTGGAACCTTTGCCACCAGCAGGTTGGTGACCGTGAACTGGCCATTGGGAACGCGCAGGTTGATGTCGCTAAACGGCGAAGCGATCTGGGCGCCGGCGCTGCCGCCGAAGTGGTTGGTCGCTCTAAGCGAAAGGTAGCTGCCACTAGTGATCGTGGCTTCATTCAACTCCAGGTAATTGGTGGCGCTGATCTCAATGCGCGCGGCGGCGTTGGTAATGTTCTGCCCGTAAACATCGGACAGGAGTTGCGAGGCTGGATAAAATAACGCCTGGTAGGCGGTATATTGATAGCCGTCCGACGGGCCGAAGGTGCCGGCGGGGATGATCATCGGTGAAGCCGGAACTCCACCAAAGAAGAGGCCGTACCAACTTGGCCAGATCCAGTAGTTCCCCGGCTGGTAGGTCAGGTTCGCCCCGGACACGCCATTGGCGAATAGTTGAAAATTCGTCTGCACCCCAAACGTATCCTCGATGTATATCGTGTTTGTCGTTGTGCCCATGGCGTTGGTGCCAAAGGACTGCAGTTCGATCAGGATTGGTCCGCGCGTCGGGAAATAGACGTTGGCCATGATGTTGGCGTTGGTGTTGCCAACGAACACCGCGCGAACCACCCGGTTCGAATTTGCGGCATCGATGGTTTCATCCAGGTACGCCAGAGGAGCCGGAGAAGCCAACTGCTCGCTGGTGATCAGGTAGCTGCGGTTCGTAACGGTGTGGTAAGGAGTAAACGCCGGAATGGACTCAAAATACCCCGACGGTGAAAACGTGTTCGTTCCCAGCCCCCAGTAGCCGTCCCAGTATCCCTGGCTATAGAAGAGAATCTGATTGAGCAGGTTGGTCCCGTTGTCCTGCATGACGATGCTGCCCTGGCTCAGATTTACGTTCGTGCCCCTGATCTGGCCGAGGCTGTTGAATCCAAGATTGATTTCCCCGCGGTTGGTGACGTTATCTGCGGAGATCTTGAGCTGCGGGAGCCCGAGCGAGAAGAAGAAGGCATTAAACGCGTAATAGGACGCGTAACCACCATCCACCACAATGTTGCCCTCGTTCAGGAAACTCTCGGCTGGCCTGGCTTTGCCCGTGTTGCTCGGGCGAGTCTCAAAAGCGAACCCCGGCATTCCAACCATCAAGCCGTTGTTCACGAACTTCCGGGTGTTTGATGAATCCCAGAGCTGCGTGTTCAGCGTGAGATTGGTGACGATGGCGGTAAACTCGTTATTATTGATGAAGGTCTCAGCATCGACCACCAACAAGGCGGGGTCCATCGGCGGCACCCTAACCACATTATTGTTAATGTAAGTGCCCTGTCCGCATGCGGAACCCACCAGTGCCAGTGCCAAACTGACGAGTGCTATCTGACGTTTCATAATTTCTCTATCAATCACTGCCATTCGCGGCCGGCAGGGTGCGAAGCAATATGGTTATGGGAGTATGGTTAGGGTAAACGCTCTATCCACGTAACGGGAATTCGCATCCTGCATGCGCACGACAAAATCGTAAATATTGGGCTGTAGCGCCGTGGGGTTCGTGGTCCGGATCACCCCGGCAGCGGTCAACTCAATGCCGAGCGGCAGCGCCGGCGATCGCGGCGAAAGGGACCAGGAGTAAGGCGCGGTGCCGCCTGACCCACCGGGCATCAGTTGAACTGAGTAGGCGATGTTCACCCGGGCATTCGGGAGCGCGCTATTGGCGATATACATGAAAACCTGGTTCGTCAGGTTATCAATGCTGGTGCCAATCGGGTAAACCACCGGCGGATTGGTAGTGCCGTCAAAAGAGGCCCAAATGAAATCCAACTCCGCCGTGCGTTCATCGACAAAGAACGGACCGAAATTATAGTAAAGCGGGCCGACTTTGTTGAAGGTGAAGTTCACGGTTGGCTCGATCGTGCCCGGCCCGTAAAGGTTCGTTCCACCCGTGCCGGAAGCCGTCACGAAGTTGGGAAACTGCCGCGAGACCGTCGGGTTGATGATCGGCCAGGTGGTGGGACCCGTGGCAATGTCAGCCGCGTCGAACAGGATGTCCGGCTGTGTCACGATGCGCTGGACCGTCTGCGTGATGAGGGTGTAGTTCGTAACGGCCTTCAGGAAGTACGTGTTGGTGATCGGGTAGAAAAACCGGTTGAGCAGGGAGTCGTAATCCCGGCGCAGGAAGCTCACCTTGTCGATGCCCTGCCGCACCGCCACACTATTGGTATCGCACTGAACCGGGTTGATGATGAAGGCGTGGTTCGTGGAGTACGTAATATGGGACTCGGTGTAAAAAACGTTATTGGTGAAGAGATTCGTGCCCCCGCCTCCACCAGCGCCACCGGCGACGTCGTTGGTGGCGCTTATCACGATATTCGTGTAGCGGTTCGTAAGGGTTGCCTGCAGGAAAAGAATGCTCACGCTGCAACTGTTGGTTGGCAGGATGAAGTACTCACCCCCAATTGCGTTGGTTCCGAAGGTTTTGGGCTTTGGCGTGTTTGTCACCACGGTGCCAATGGGGGCATAGGGCTGATTGGTCACATAAGAAACCTCGACCGTGTAGAACTGCCGACTAATTTGGTCGTGAACCGTCGCCAACGGAACAGGGATCCACGTATTAGGCGCCGTATTGCTGACCGTGAACAGATTGCCAAAGGTGTGTTGGAAACGGGTTTCGACCGTCAACTGCGTGTTGGTCGCAAGTTTTAACCGCGGAAACGAACCTACCGGGTCCCAAGGATAATTGGTGTAATAGGCGGTCAGGTTCGTGACATAGATGTTAGTCCAAACATTGGTAGTATTCAGAATGACGAGGTTGGGATAGAGCGCCTGCAAACCAGGGGCATCATTGGTCAAGGCCTGCCAACTGAAGGTGGTTAAATTGGAGGTGACGAGCAACTGGCTGGTCGTCCGATTGGTGGAGAACGTGTAGGTGTTGGGACCGGCCGCCGAAGCGTACATATTGCTGGGCCGAAGCAGGTAGCGCAAGCCACCCACATCATCCCGGGTCAGGCCGTTGTAGTAATACCCCCAGTAAACTTGCATGCCAAACATGATCTTGGCAGACGCGACCGCGGACAAATAAGTCCCAAACGGGTCCACCAGGAATTCAACCGCCTCGGCGACGTCGCGCACGGGACAATCTTCGAGGATTGTGTAGGTATAAAGATTTCCGTTCACGAAGCTGGAGGGAGCCAGGGTGTCCGGGTCAAAGTTCCGCTTGATCACCGAGTAAACAAAGGCCGGACAGGATGCGCCCGGTGGCAGCGCCCGATGCCGGAGTGTCCAGGTAAACCGCTCTGGGTCGGCCAGTCCCAGGCGCTCGACGAGCATCTCCAAAGTTGCCGACTTCAGGTCAAAGAGCCGCATGGCCTGGGCGGTGTAGTTCGCCCGCATGGAATCCAAGGGATATACATCCAAATTGGTGATGGACGAAACCGGCGGCAATTGGTTGAGAATATCAATCCCCTCATCCACAGAGGCCACCCCGTTAGACCCGAAATAATCCCAAAAACTAGCGTCGTAGGTATAGTAGAGCTTGGGGATGGTCCATCGGAAGCCTTCGCTCAGATTCTTGGGCTGTTCCGAGTAGTCGCCAATGTAACCGAGCTGACCCACCATGTACGGCTCCCGGTTTCCCAACAGGGTAAAGGCGGGAGCGGTCTGGGTTCCCGCAGCAAGTAAGATGACCCACCAAGATTTCTTCAGTAATCGCAACATAGGAGCCTGGTTAACGCAAGCGAAGGACGCGGTAATATGCCTGGGCGCTGCCGCCCACGGTAACGGAGTCGGTGTAATCGGCGGCGAAACGCGGGCCGCCGAGGTTCACCCAGGTTTTGATATCGGTCGATACCTGGGGTTGATAAATCAGGCCTGGTTGGGGGTTCCAGGTTAGCAGAACGCCGTTGGTTTTGCGCACCAGCTTCGTCTTAAGCCAGGTGCCGGGGTCGAGCGGGTTGCTGCCGCTCAAGAACGTGCTCAGCAGCGAGGGGCCGTTGCCGCCAAGCTTGGCGCTGGCGGGTGGCCACGTTGAAATGTCATTCCCGTAGTAACTGGTCATCCACTCGAATGGAATTCCGCCCCAATTCAATCCGCTCCAGGTCTTCGCCTCGGTGGCTTCAGAAATCGGTGAGCGCCGCTGATCGGTGGTAACAAAGGCCACTTGCAACGAGTAGGTGGTGGAGACTGTGGCTCCACTCATCACCCAGATGTTGGTGGTTACCGATGCCGCCGGGGTGCCGCTGCCATTCACAAACACTTCGTAATGGTCCACCCGCATACCCGACTGGACGGGCCACGACACCCTGAGCTCCGGCTGGTAACTCCCGTTAACCACCACAAAGGGAACCTCCACAAAGGGGGGATTCATCGGGGCCAGCGGGAGGTCGGTATTGACAAAGCGCTGGCCAAACAGATCGAAACTGTTGGCAAGCCCCGTGAAGGCGCTCCACACCACCAGAAACCGCGAGCCGTCAGAGCCGACGGCTGGATGGATCTGCTGGCTGGCAGTATCCGTATTGATCAGCAATTCACCGCCAATGGTCACCCCGGTCCCGCGGAGGAACTGGCCGAAAACGCCCTCGCGAGAGCCGTCCTGCTGCAGGCTGGTCCAGACAATCAAATAATCTGTGCCCGCCGCGCTGATGCGCGGTGCGTATTGGTCGCCGTAAGTGAACGTATTAATGCGCTGCGCGGCGGTGGCCGGAGAACCCGCGCCGCTAAAACTGCGCGCATAGACGTCCCAGCTATTGGTCCGGTTCTTGGGATCCTTCTGGCTCCAGGCAATCATGAACCCGCCATCACTCGAAACGGCCACCGCGGGGTTCGCGCATACGTTGGTGGCGGTGTTGACGAGAAATTCCCCGCCGGCCGCTCCGCCAGAGGCGTTGAAGATACGTGCATAGATGTCGATCGAAGCCGCGGTGCCCACCGGGTATTCGTAATTGGGGTCCGCGTTATCTCTCACCTCCACCCGCTGCATTTCGGAAACCCAAACGGCCACAAACCCGCCGCTGGCCAGCGGCGCGATGGCCGGATTCCGCTGATTATATTTAGTAGCCTGATTGACCAGGAACTCAGGCCCGCCGGGCTGGCCCGCCGGGGTGAACACCCGGCCATAGACATCTTGCAGGCTATTGCTGCCAAATTGGTTGTAGCTGGTCCAAAGAGCCACGGCGTTCCCGCCCGTGAGCCCGGCAATCACCGGACTGTTCTTGAGTTTGTTGGTGTTGGCGCTCACCGCGATCTCGCCCGAACCGAAAACGTTGTTGGCGTTCAGGAATCGGGCATACACCTGACGCAATTCGGGGCGTCCGCTCAACCATACGAAACCAGCGCCACCGCCAGTCAAAAGCGACACCTGGGGGCGGATTTGGTTCCCGGCAGCCGTTTCGTTCACCTGGATGGGGGCGAGGACACCCGAGAAGTTGCCATCCAAGGGCAGCATGCTAATGCCGGTACCGCTCGCATCGGTGCGGTTGTCTTCCCAAACCATCAGGCTGCGCCCTGGACTGAGGGCGAGCTGGGGAAACACCTGGTCGCCAATCAGCGGTTCCGTTACTTGATACTGCCCCGCCTGCGGCACGTAACTAAGCTGGGCAAAGGCCAGCGGAGTGGCGAAGGCCAAGCAAACGCAAAATGCGGCTTTCCGGGCAAACAGGAACCATGACATATGTTTAACCATTTTGTATCAAAATGACGTGTGGCTGTCCACGTTTTATTGGCTTTGCACTCCGTTTCCGAGGGCAATCTCTCGTAAGGCAATGGGGACTATCCCGAATTCAGCCGACTGCGCAAGCGCGGCCGGCTTTGCATGACCATTGCCCAGCCAATGCTGTTTTCTATTGCGCGGTCGGACCGACGGGCCGCTGCACCGGGATATTATTCTGAGCGAAGGGCATCTCATCCTCCAAGTGCTGGCGGTTGCCAGCCGGATCGATGATGGTCGGGGTCACGAAGATCATGAGGTTCTTTTTCTTGGTGCTGCTCGACTCGCTCCGGAAGAGCCGCCCAACCAGCGGCAGGTCGCCGAGCACTGGGACCTTGTCCTTCAACTTGGTCACATCCTCGGTGATCAATCCGCCTAGAACAATCGTTTGGCCGTCCCAAACGATGGCGCTGGTGGTGACCTGACGCAGACGAAAATGCGGGAGCGGCAGTTGCGCGCGCAACGGGATGGCCGCGCCGCCAGATCCACCGCTAACGGATTGCGCCTGAGGCACAAACGCACCCGGGTCATCGTAACCAAGGAACTCGGTGATCGTCGGTATGATCGTCATCTGGATGGTATACCCATCGGCCGACACGTAGGGGATGACATCGAGCGTCGGACCGATCGGTTGAGTGTCAACCGGGTAATTAATGGAGGAACCGACTGCGCCTGCGCTGCTGCTGGAACTCTGCAAACCTCCACCACCACCGCCGGTGGTGCTTTGATTCAGCGTCGTGCCGGTGACGATGGTGATCATGTCAACCACCTGGATTTGCGTCTGGCGTCCGCTGAGAGTGGTCACCGCAGCCTCGTTGAGCAGGTCCACGCCTTCCCGCTGCTCCAGGGCACGCAACACCACGCGGAACTGCGGGTCAGTCAGAATGCCACTAAAAGTGGCGACCGCCGGCGCGTTGATCATGTTGCGCAAGCCGGAGGTGACCAACTGATCGGACCCGGAGGGAGCAATCGTCGTGGCCGGGGAAGTGCCCGGGAAGAAACCTTGCGGATTAGCCGTGCTCGGCACCCCGCTGTAGGAAGGCGCCGTCCCGCCGGAAACGCCCAGGGAATTGTTGCGCATGAGGACGTTCCCCAGGTACCAGTCGAAACCCAAGGCCCGATTGTCGTTTTGGGAAACTTCCACGAACTTGGCTTTGATGTTGATTTGCGGAGGCGCGATGTTCAGGACCTGCACGGCCGTTTCAATCGTATCCAGGTCTTCCAAGGTGGCCTTGACCACCAGGGTGCCCTCCCGATCATTGAAGAAAATGCTCTTGGGCGGATTCAAGTCCACGCCCATCGTGAGGAAGAACTGCCGCACCATAGCTTGAACGGCGGACATATCATTCGTGCGGGTGACCGCATGAACGCCGCCCCCACCGCCACCGCCGCCGCCGCCGCTCTGGCCGCCGCCACCACCACCGCCGCTCTGGCCACCACCCGCAAGACTCACGCGGGGGACAGTCGTGATGCCGCCGCCACCCTGGCCGCCCTGGCTGCCGCCGCTCTGGCCGCCACCACCACCACCACCACCACCACCACCGCCGCCACCGCCACCGCCACTGTTCATGCTGATGGCACCAAACGGAAAGCCAACAACGCTCTCCAGACCTTGAACAAAGGTGTTAGGATCGACCTTCATGATGCGGGTGTAAAGGCTTGCCGTTTCAGGCCCCTTAAGGGAGAACACAATCGCGTAGTCTTCGATAGACCACTTGATCGGCCGCTCGGCCACCTTGACGATCGCGTCGAGCGCGTCGGCCAGCCGCACGTCGCTTAGCGCCGGGTTGATCTTGATGGAAATGGCGCTCACATCGACGGGTTCGGCTGGAGCTGCTGAGGACAGGGGAAGTCCGGTGTTGGGGTCAATGGCCCCGGGCACCGCCGCCAAGGACGAGGCCCCCACATCCGCATTGGGATTGATCAAGAAGTTGATGCCTTTCTTCTCAGGATCCCGCCGTTTGGCCTCATCGTTCAGGTTGATGAGAACTTCGCCCAGCGGAAGCCCGTCGTACTTGACGGAGTCCAGCCGAATCTGGTCAAGCTTGCCGTGGATCGCCTGACGCCCCTTGCTAGTGTGGATAAGATTGGTCCGGTTGTACGGATTGGGAACGGGCAGCAAATCGCGTTTGGGCGGCGTGGCCCAGGCTTGCTCGATTTCGACCAGGCTCTGCCGGGAGGCGATGTCCCGCTTGTTCAACGCTTCATTGTAGCGAGCCTCCCGCAACAAATTCATGTAATAATAGGCCGCCTGGTTTTGCGGGTCCTCAGTAATCGCCTGCTTGAGCTTGGCTTCAGCCAGATCAAGCTTGCCGCCTTCCAGGAAGATGCGCCCATCCTGAACGAGACTGCCGGAGCGGGATTTCTCCCCTTTGATCGCGGGCACCTGGGCCAAGGCGTCTTCGTTCGGCATTTTGCCGCGCCGCTCGGCCAGCGTCTTATCGTTTTGCTTGCGAAAGTCCTGGGCGACTTTATTGGAGGGGTCCACGCGCAACACGTCATCGACGTGCAGCTTGGCCTGGCGATAGTCTCCGCGCTTCTGCGCATCGCGGGCCAGCTCCATACGCACGGCTCCCAAACCCTCGCGCACCTGGGAGGCTTCGGCATCGACGCCCGCGCCGATCTTTTGAACCAACTCCCACCCGTCATCGTAGAGCTTGGCGGCGTTGTCCAAATCTCGTCGCTGCTGGGCAACCAGGGCGTCGGTAAGTTTCTGCCGCAACTTGATGCGGCTGGCTTGGCGGTAAACGGCCTCATTTACGGCGGTATCCTGGGCGGGCGCCTGGGCGTACGATGCCTGCGGCATAGCAAAGGCCAGGCAAAGTCCAAGGGGAAGAATGGCTGCTTTAATCATGGGTTCGGTAGAGTTCTAAAAGCTCAAACGCGGTTCAGGATCCGGCATTACTGTTTTGCTTGATCGTCCATTTTTTCTGATTTGATTTGGCGGACAATACAACTTCGTTTTGATTGATTGCAACGATATTGTAGTCTTCACCCGCGAAACTGAGGGGGGCGCCGACGCGGCGCGCATTCCAGGATTTCTTTTCTGGATCATAGCGGAGGTCGGCGATATACCCATCGACGCGCCGGAAAGGCTTCTCCTTGCTGATGACCGCACGCTCACCGGTGTCATTCAGTTCGAGCACCAGTTCCTTGGGATCCTCCGGCGGACCCTTGACTTCGAGGACGGTGAAGGTGTCGTTCTTGGAATTCAGGGAAGCGTACGCTTGTTTCTTGCTTCGTTGGGAGGCGGTGGCGGCGGCTTCCTTCTGCACGCCAATCACATAACGCGGGCCGGCATCCGCCACCATGACGGAGTCCAGGGAAATCTTTAAGTATAGTGGCGTAATATTGGTGGCGGTAGCGGCGGCGGGCCCGACACTTGTGGCAGGAATGAGCTGGCCATCGGCGGCTTTCTGCCAAGGCATGGGGTTGAAAACCTTGTTAGGCGCGCCGAAATTGGCCTCTACTCTCCCGCTTATCCGTTTCAAAGCATTTTCCGGAATGGCAAGGTCGAGATTGGTCAGCGGCTGCACCTTGGGGCGGGTGAGCAGGTTGCGCTTATCTTCCAGTGCCTGACGGTCGCCGCTGATTTTGAAGGGCAGGAAGGCAGCCGCCACAACCAAGCCCACCAGGACCAGGCCCAGCACCAGCTTTTCGTAATGTTTCTTCAGGAAATCCATCGTTCAGGGCGCAGGGTTGGCTCCGGCTTTCTTCGAGGGCAGGAGCTTGATGATCTGGAGCGTCATGGTGATCTTCAACTGTCTCTCATCCAGGACGGTTGGCAGGCCGCCTCGTTGGGCCGCTGCCTGGCCCGGCGTGGGGCGGCCGGGATAATAAGCCGGGGCGGGCGGTGTGAAGGCCGGATTCGCCGCGCCCAGCGGCCGCAGGGCGATTCCGCCACGCGCCCCCCCCCCCGGCATGCCGGGCATGGCAGCGGGTCCTTCCGCGCCATAGCGACGGGCGTACTCCGCCTCCGGGTTCGCCGCACGAGGCCTGGCCACCATGCCGGGATTGGGCATATAAATCGGGGGCGGCGCATAGCCGGGAGCTTCGGGGTTGAGCGGGTCCCCGGCCATCGAACCCATGGCCACAGCTTGCTCGACATTGATCGTCCGGACCAGAATGCCGTGAGCGGAACTGCCAAATCCGGCCAGGGCTGCCGCCAACTCCGTGCTGAAGCAACGAAAATCCAACTCGTAAGACGTCAGCACCGCCAGCTCGTTGGTGACCGACGCCTGTTCCAAATAGTCCGTTTGCGGGCCGGCCGCGTCGTCGGCCGAGACGCGCTCCCGGCGCAGGTTGTCGAGAGAATTGATTTTAGCCTCAAACAAGATGTTACAGATCGCCTTGACTTCGCCGAGTTGCACGGCCAGCGGTTCAAGGCTGCCGACAGCAAAGGTTACCCTCGGCTTCTGGGCCTCGAACGAGAAGCTGTAGCTCGGCGGCAGGTTGACGCTGGAGTTCGTGGCCTGGCGCTGAAGCTGATCGATGGTCCGGCGCAGGGAGGCGGAAAAGTCCTGGCTGGTAACCTTGGGCGTGTCGGGAATGGCGGGGATGGGTTCGAAATGCAGGCGAACCTTCTTCAGGGTCTGGCGAGCCTGTTGTTCCTGCTCCTTGGCGGTCTGAATATTGTTTACCTGGCCATAGCCGGGGTGGGGCTTTTCGCTGCTTAACCGCTGAAGCTCGGCGAATTGCTCGTCCAGCTTTTGCATGATTTCGTTGTTGAGCTGCAACTTCGAGTAGAAATAGAACCCCGCCAGCCCCATCAACAGGAGAGCCACGATGCTGCCCACCAGGAAATACAAATTGCGTTTTATCCAATCCATATTTTAGAGGAGCTTCAGCGGGCGCTTGAGTTTAACCGTCACGCCAAAGGTGAAGGTGCCGGGTGGTTCATCCGGGCCGATGTTGCCTGAGAATTGCGTATTCTCACTGTCAAAGAGCGGGCTGTTCTTAAGCTCGTTCAACACGGTGAACGCCAGTTCGGTGTTCGCCGAGGCGGACGCGCTGGTCAGGCTGATGGCGCGAAAGGTGACCGAAACGCTTTGGACCTCGTTGGTGTTCGCCGGGGCGGCGGCGGTGGTCGGCGGTGCGTTAGGGTCCACCGGCATCATCGGCACCATAGGCATCTCGGGGTTGGGCATGGCCATGGGCATCTCGGGAACGGGCGGCGGCGGGGCTTGGGCTTGGGCTCTCGGCATCGTCTCGGCGGAGGGCATGCCGTAGCGGCGGCGGAACATCTCCTGTTCCGCGGAGGACATGCCGAGCATTTCAGGATTGCCGCCCGGTGCCGGCGCGGAACTCACGCCCGGGGTGCCAAACATTGAATCGGCCTGGCTGCGGGGCTGCGCGGTGATCACCTGCTCGATCCAAATGCCCGCGTCCCGGCGGACTTTGGAACGTGTGGAGGCCTCGGCTTTTAGCATTACCTGGCGCAACTCCGCGATCACATCAACCCAGTAATAGCGGTCTTGCATCCATCCCGAAACCTGGTCCAACTCCTTCTGGGTCTTGCTCAACTCACCATAGGCGCGCTTGAACTGTTCGGACTTCGACAGCAGGGGGCGCACTTCTTCCTGGGTCTTTTCCAGCTCGAAATTCTTGTTGCCCGCCATTTTGTCGAACAAATACCCCATGGCGGCAATGACCAGCACCAAGCTGAAAACCGACGCGATCAGGTAGGGCTTCTTCTGGTTAAAGCTTTGCCAGCGCCGGGTGCTCTCGGGCATCAGGTTCAGCTCCACGGGGCAATGAGCCAGATTCCTGAGTCCCAACCCCACGAGTTCCCCCATGGTATGGGCCACCCGCGCCAAATCTTCCAGATTGATGGCGGGATCAATCTGGATGTTGCGCAGCGGGTTGAAATATTCGACAGGGATATTGAGTTTCTCCGTCAAAAACTGGGCCGTATAGGGCATGATCGAGGCCCCGCCGGAAAGGAACAACCGGGCCGGCGCTCCGCCGCCTTGCTGCCCGCGGTAGAACTGCATGGTCTGGTTGACCTGGATGTGCAGGCGGGTCATGAACTGCCGGGCAATTTTTGAAATCGCGGCCTGATGCTCGTTCTCGGGCTCCGCATACGCGCCCCCAAGGCTGACGAAACCCTCCTCAATCTTTAGCTTCTCGGCTGCGTCAAACTTCAGCTTGGACTCGTTGGCAAAATCCTGGGTGATGGAATTGGCGCCCAGATTAATACTCCGGGAAAACATCTTTCCCTTTTCGAAGAAGAGCAGATTGCTGGTCTTGGCGCCGATGTCCAGCAACATGGTGCAATCTTCGAGATCCCCGTAGTTATATCGAAACGCATTGCAGAGCGCGGCGGGGGAGACGTCCGCCACCTGGAGATGCAGGCCGGCGCTTTCGGTTACGCGGAAGAGGCCCTCCACGATATCCGACTTGATGGCAACCAGCAGCACCTCGAGTTCGCCACCCGCGGCGGTGCCGAGAATCTGGCAATCCCACACCACCTCTTCGAGCGGGAATGGGACATTCTGCTGGGCTTCGTATTGGATGATCTGGTTGACCTTGCCGGCATCCACCGGCGGCAGTTTGACAAACTTGGAAAAAACGTGAAAGCCGGGCGCGCAGACATTGACGCTCTTGGACTTGATGGATTTCTCAGCGATGGTTTCCTGCAGCGCTTTCTGAACGATTCCTTCACGCGCGCTTTCCTGGGCACCCTGGGCACCGAGCGGCTTCAGGGCATAGTTCTTGAGACGCAGTCCGCCGGCTTCGTTTATTTCAAACTCCGCCAGCTTGAGGCTGCCCGCCCCAAAATCGATTGCCAAAAATGATTTGGTATTCAGCATTTAATTTCTTGGCCCATGGCCAGGAACACTTTTCGCCGCCTTTGTGACACATCACACCTGCGGGTAATCGGGTTACCGGAAATCCCTGCACCGGTCAATAGAAAAGCAAATTTGCCGCCTTGAAAAGCAAAAAACCTGAAAAATCGGGCAAAAAATGTCCAGCCATGGTTCGGGGGCTGCCGAGCTCCGGTTCAGCCGCCACCCCCGCTCCTCAGACCTTGGTGCGGAAATACTCGATGGTCTGATTCAGGCCCGCTGACAGGTCAACCTTGGGCTCCCACTTCAGCAGCTTGCGAGCCTTGCTGATGTTCGGCTGGCGCTGCCGGGGATCATCCTGGGGCAGCGGGCGAAAAACGATTTTGCTCTTCGAGCGGGTTGCTTTGATGATCTCCCTGGCGAAATCCAGCACCGTCATTTCGGCCGGATTCCCCACATTCACCGGGAGACCGTAATCGCTCATCATCAGGCGATAGATGCCCTCAATAAGGTCGGAGACATAACAGAAACTGCGCGTCTGCCTGCCTTCGCCGAAGACGGTGATGGGCCGGTTTTTGAGGGCCTGGCTGATGAACGCGGGTACCACCCGTCCGTCGTTGAGCCGCATTCTCGGTCCGTAGGTGTTGAAAATGCGCACGATGCGGGTGGCCACGGCGTGCTCCCGGGCGTAAGCCATGGTGAGCGCTTCGGCAAAACGCTTGGCTTCGTCATAGCAACCCCGCGGCCCAATGGTATTCACGTTGCCCCAGTATTCCTCGGGCTGCGGGTGAACAAGTGGATCGCCGTAAATCTCGGAAGTCGAGGCAATCAGGAACCGGGCGTTCTTGAGCTTGGCCAACCCCAGGGCCTTATGGGTCCCCAGCGAGCCCACCTTGAGGGTTTGAATGGGCAACTCAAGGTAATCGACCGGACTGGCCGGGGAGGCGAAATGCCACACATAATCCACCGGCGCATCAAGGAAGATAAACTCGGTGACATCCTGCTGGATGAACTTGAATTCGGGGTTGCCACCAAGGTGGGCGATGTTGTTGACCGAGCCCGTCACGAAATTATCGATGCCAATGACCCTATGGCCGCGCGCCAGCAGTAGATCCGTAAGGTGTGAACCAAGGAACCCGGCGGCTCCCGTTACCACGCTGGTCGGCTTGCCCGGCGACCCAGCCTGTTTTTTTCGTTTTCTCATCAGGTGGATACCGTGCGCAGAGCGCGGAGATTTGTCAATTGAGGTTGGCGCGCCTATTTCGCGCCGGTGCCGCGGAGGACCACCGGAATGGTCTGGAGCAGGATCTTGATATCGAGCCAAAGCGACCAATTGTCGATGTATTCCAGGTCCAGGCGCACCCACTCCTGGAAATCCGAAACATTGTTGCGCCCGCTGATCTGCCACAGGCAGGTAAGCCCCGGCTTGACGCTCAGCCGGCGCCGATGCGCCAGGTCATTGAAGCGGCGGACCTCATCCACGGGCAGCGGACGGGGTCCCACGAGGCTCATTTCGCCGCGAATCACGTTGATCAACTGCGGGAACTCATCAATGCTGAACTTGCGAAGGATGCGGCCCAGAGGGGTAACCCGCGGATCCCTGGTGACCTTGAACACCGGCCCGGTCATTTCATTCATGCTTTCCAGCTCGTGTTTGAGCTGCTCGGCATTGGTCACCATGGTGCGGAACTTGTAAATGGTGAAAGCCCGGCCATTGACGCCCGACCGCTGTTGGCGGAACAGCACCGGGCCAGCCGATGTCAGCCTGATCAACAGGGCCACCAGGAGCAGCGGCAGCCCGGAAATCAACAGCAGCAGCAGGCCCCCGGCCAAGTCCATAAGCTGCTTGAGGACGCCCTGCCAGGAGGCATCCGGCGCTGACCTGAACACCAGCACGGGGCGGCCGCAGAACTCGTCGAAACTGGTGCGCGAAATCTGGGGCCGAAAAAAATCGGCCACCAGCCAGACCTCAACCCCTTCGAGTTCACAGGCCTGAATAGCCGCCTCCACCTGGTCGAGGTACGCATTGCGGGAACTCAAAATGATGCCATAAACGGAATGCTCGTGGAGCATGTCCACCAGACGTTCCACCGAAGCGTTGGTGATGTCCAATTCTCCCGCGACCTGCATCTCCTTGATATTGTGGGTATGCAGGCTTTCTCGCATTTTGGCGGTTTCGTCCGGCGGGCCCACGAGGATAAACCGGCGGTGGTACTGGGATCGCGCCAGGCGGCTGGTGAGCGTGACAAACAGAATTTCTTCCTTAATGAAACCCAGGACTAAACTAATCGCGCCGAACCACACCACCACCCACCGGGCCAGGGGGGGGTCCGTGCGATAAATGAAGGACGCGATGATCAGGCTGAAGCTGACGATGGCGCAGCTCTTGAACAGCATCCAGGCCGTTATCCGGCGTGTGCAAAACAGCGGACGGCTGTAGAAACCCTGGCCCTCCAGCACCATCGGGGCAAGCGGGATGAGGATCAGGTAGAGCCAGACGTACTTCTCGAACTCAGGAATGGGGTTTAAACTAAAGATATGCCTCACCCATTCACTGGACCGCAGGACATAGGCCAGCCAGAAGCTGAACGCAAAAATGCAGGCGTCCATCAATTGATGGACTTGCATTCGGATCAGTCGATCTCGCCGCAGCATAAAAGTTTATTGACTAACAGGCCTGGCCGGGCAACAACATCTCCGCCACGAGATCTTTGTGCCCTGGCTTAAAAGCGAACGTGGATTTAGCGCGCCTTCGGCCCAGACGCAAGCTGAAACTCCGGGCAGGTGTCGGCGATTAACTGCGCCATTCGCTGAAAGGTGGCCTCCTCACGCCCCGGTTGGCAGACGGCAAAATAGCTGACATAGGCCCACCGCTGAAGCACGCCCGTGCGAATCAGGTCGCGGGCCATCCACCACATCCGCTGCAAACCCGAGGTGCTCGCGCTGACCGCCCCGTCCGCCACATACCAATAGACGTATATGCCCCGGGCGCGCACCGACTGACCCTGAGCCTCAACCGCCTTGTCGGCCACCAACTTGACCACCGGCAGGTCGTAAGGCTCGGGTCGCAACACCCGCACCTTGGTTTCGGCAGAATCACTGTCGTCGATCTTCCATCCCTGGCCGGTCAGGCAGAATTGCGGCTTGTGCAGACTGCTGCGGTCCCCGCCCATCAGGACAACATTCGCCACCACCTCAAAGCCATCCTGGGCTCGATAACGCCGCTGGCCGTAGCTGGTGTCCTTCGGCAGCGTGGCCAGGGTTAGATCGTCCACTTCGATCCATTCAGAGGAATACCCGGGGATCTTTTCGGGCAGCTCCACTTTCAACCGGCCGACGCCGGGGATCGCGCTGGTTTTCACGCCGGGTTTGCCAAGCCGCTGGCCCTGTTTGAGGCGCGCAAGCAACCCGGTGGCGCCGCCGACCAGCGCCACGACCAACGCGCACAGAATCCACTGCTGCTTGTTCATACCAACTCCTTGTGTTCCGCTGGGGCAGGACGGCTCGCGGGGCCTTCTCCAGGCGTTGATGGCGCCGCTTTCTTTTCTCCCAGCCAGCGGCCCGTCGCCAGCAAGCCGAGAATGGCGGGAACATAAGGAACCAGACTCAACACGCTGTTGTCATGCACGAAATTGCCCCATTTTTGGCCTCCCATCTCGGCGGCCACCACAATCAACAACATGCGGACGAGATTGCCGAGCACGGCAAAAGGGAAGCTCAAGCCAATCACGAACGCACGCTTCCACCAGGAGGAAAAACTCACAAAGGCATACACCACGCCCAGCAGCAGCGTGGCCATCAGGCTGCGGATGCCGCTGCAGGCGGCCGCCACCTCGTATTGATACTGCCCGGTAGGGTTCTTAAGCATCGTTCCGTCGCGCACGACATCAATCGCCAAAATGAAATGCCCGATGCCCTCCACGAGTTTGCAAACCAGCAGCCGGAGCGGGAAACTAATGGTCTCAGCCAGGGAACCGAGGGGTACCGAAAAAGCAAAGAGCAGGAATGGAAAGAAGGTGGCTCGCATCCACCCACCCCCCCACGCCAGTCCGGTGAGGAAATAGATACCGATGAAGAGCCCCATGATTGAGAGGCGGGTCTGCTGGACGGCATACCCCAGCACATGGAGAAGCAGGGCAAAAACAACCCCCGCCAGGGCGGGCCACCACAACCGCAAGTTTAAAGCTGTCAACTCTTTGCGTTTCCACCACAACAGGCCAACCACGAGGAATGGGATCAGGTTTCCGTGGGCGTCTTCCGCGATGGCGTGTTCGTCCGCAGGGTTGTAAACCTGGTACATCCAGGATAGCAGGGAGTCCGTCGTGATGTAGCCCTTGGTGGAGCTGCCCAGAAAATGAAACATGGCCAGCCAGACGGCGAGCAGAACAAAGAAGAACAACTTGTTCGGCAACCGGCTCCAATACTGGTTGAACTCCAAGCGGAACTCCTCAAGGATTCCGTCATCTGCCTGGTGGTTTGGCGTTTGCACTTTAGTTGAGGTTGTTAGATACGAAATAGCCGGGTTCTACTCAATCTAAAAGCATGGCCCGGGGGGTGCTATTGGAGAACCCGCCACAGCGCCTCGACCTGTTCGTCAGCCGAGGCCGCGTTCTTAAACACAAACGTTTCTGGAGATCCGGGGTTTTCCAGCGGGGAGAATAGAACCGTGACATCAGGCTTGGGCTGCACGGGTTTTAGCACCCACCCAGACAATCTCTGCCAGCGGCTGGGAGGATTGCCGTCCCGCTTCACAATGATGAGGCAGTTGCGTTGCAGAAAAAGGCGCAGCAGCAGCCGGTGTAATAGTCGATTCAGCAGCTTGATGGCCGCGTTTAAGGGACGGATAGCGGTGGGGGCGTTCGCTGAAAACGGCGGCCACGGCAAGCTCAGGCCGGGGAAAGACCCGGCGCTGGGCTTCAGATAAACCACCCGGCTGTAGCGCTCGTCCCGGTAAGCCAGGCAACCCAGTCGCCGCGCAAGTGCCGTTCGGTCATCTTCACTGCCACCACTGATGACCAATAACTTCCCGCGTTTTTCCGGTTGCTTCCGGCCCTCATTGCGAGTGGTGCGGGTCAAGATGTTGGTGATGAAGTCCACCACCCGCGGGTTGGGAAACGGTTCCGAGCCGGCTGAGGGCATCTCGCTCATGAAGCCTGTGCCCACATGGGCCATAACCATTTTGCCGCCCAAATCCGCCCCAACAAACGTGCGCCCGGGGTAGATATACCGGGTGTGTCTGTCCAGAACCTGTTGCACATTGGCCCCGGGAGCAATGCCATACAGCCGCGCAAACAGCCCGCCTTTGAACAAAACATAGGCTCGCCGAAGCCGTAGTCGAAGGTCAAAGCCAGCCACCCGGGTGGAAAAGCTCCCCCAATCCATGGGGACGGTGAAGAGTTTTTCCGTGGGAAAAAGAAACCGGATGTCCCCAAACAACTCCTCGGGTGGCAAGGACGGCAGGGATTGGCAGGCGTAGAGCAGCGAGACGCCGGGGGGGCGCCGGAAGCGATAGACAAGGCGCCACGCGTCGGACCAAAGGTAACCGAACATTTCGTTAAACTTGGCCTGTGAGTGAAAGCAATGGCGGAGCAGCGAATGGCGGGTGTCGCGCCAGAGGCCCGCTGGGAGAGCTTTCGGCAGCAGTCCCTGAGCCTCGGCAAGCGCACTGCCCGACGCTCCAAAAGCGGATTGACAGGACCTCCTTAGCTGCTCCCGGTTGTCAATGCGCTGGTAAAGCCGCTCAAGTTGACCCTGGTAGCGCTCGCTGAGATATCCACGCCAAAGCGCCGCCACGCAAACGATAATGGACTCGTGCCGCGGATGGGGCACATAAAAGTCCTGAAATTTTTGCCGGATGGTCAGTATCGCCTTGGCGGTGAGGACCGGCAAAAAGCGCCAGCGAACCTCGTATTCCACATCCAGC
>JBBQYD010000009.1:0-28887 GCA_038209025.1 Verrucomicrobiota bacterium
GATTCGTGCGGGATCGCCGGAATAGTGGCTACCAATACCACGATCTCCCGTCCGCCGACTACGAGCGCGGAGGCGCGGGCCAAGTACGCCGAGGCCGGCGGCTTGAGCGGAAAGCCTCTGCGCGCGCGGAGCACGGAAGTGATTCGTCATTTGTACCGGCAAACCAATGGCCGCGTGCCAATAATTGGCGTCGGGGGAATCTTTAACGCGGCTGATGCATGGGATAAAATCGCTGCGGGAGCGAGCCTGGTGCAGATATATACCAGCCTGGTTTACGAGGGGCCGGGCGTTTGCGGCACCCTGGTGCGAGGTCTTCAAGAACAGCTTAAACTGCACAATATGAATAACTTGCGAGATGCTGTGGGACTTAACAGCCGGTCCCCGGCGGCGGCCTGATTCGGGGGTGGCCGGTCTTGAAAATATCCACCTCCCAGCCTCATTTCTCCCCTTGACCATTGTCAGAAAGGGGTTTATAACAAGCATATCAAACGATCAAACCCTAACCCCCATACTATGACATTGACAAAACGGGATTTGGTTATTCGTATCAGTGATGAAACGGGACTGATCCAGCAACAGGTTCTGGAGGTGGTTCAAAAGACTCTCGACTATATAGCTGAGTCACTCGCGAAGGGTGACAAAGTCGAGCTGAGGAACTTCGGTGTCTTCGAGGTGAAGACGCGCAAGGCACGGATTGGACGCAATCCGAATGCGCCTGAAACCGATGTTCCCATACCCACCCGCTCGGTGGTGAAGTTCAAGCCGGGCAAAGAGATGAGAGCGGAAGTTCTCAAGATCGATCCAGCCACCCTGGCCATCCCGGATCCCGCTGCCGCGAAACCGCCCACCCCACCGTCGAAGGCCGCGCCTTCGTCACAGCCGACCATTACCTAGAAAACCGCCAGAAGGTTCTTGACGGGTGCAACCCTGACACGGGGAGCGCCCGTTTTTCTTTTGCTTCGAACGCAATTTCTATACGCTCGCCGCGATATGGAACATCTGCCCGGTTTTCGAGATTTTTATCCTGAACCGCTTCCCCCTGGGGAAATCTGGAGTGCGGACGCCCGCCAATACATTTTCGATAAATGGCGGGCGGCCGCCCGCCGCTATGGTTTCCGTGAATATGACGGGCCTCCCCTGGAACCCTTGGAGCTTTTCACCACCAAGAGCGGCGAAGAGATTGTTGGCCAGCTCTATAATTTCGTCGATAAAGGCGAACGACAGATTTCCTTGCGGCCGGAGATGACCCCCACGCTGGCGAGGATGGCGGCCGCCCGCGAACGCAGCTACAAAAAGCCGTTTAAGTGGTTTGCCATTCCCCAGTTGTTCCGGTACGAGCGCCAGCAAAAAGGGCGGCTGCGCGAGCATTTCCAGTTCAATGCGGACATCGTGGGAGAAGCCGGGGCGGCGGCGGACGCGGAGTTGATCGCTTTATTAATTGATTCATTGCGCGATTTCGGTCTGACGCCGGAGGATTTTGTCATTCGGCTCAGCAGTCGGAATGCCTGGCACGAGTTCTTTGTTGGGCGGCAGGGCAAGGCGGAAGACGAATACAGGTTTTACCAGGTGATCGACAAGCTGGAGCGCGAAGCCCCCGAGCAGAGCCAGGAAAAGCTGCGGCAGTTGGGCTGCAGCCTGGCCGAGGTAAGGGAATTCATTGAGCAAGGGGAGCCGACCGCCGAACTGGCGGCGATTTTGGAGAATCTCGCGGCGCGCGGCATGCGGGAGTTTGTGAAGGTAGATTACGCGGTGATTCGCGGCCTGGCCTATTACACCGGCATTGTTTTTGAGGCGTTCGATAGAAAAGGTGAGTTTCGCGCGATCGCCGGAGGCGGACGCTACGATAATCTCGTCAAGTTGATCAGCGGCGGAAAAGTGGACCTGCCGGCGCTGGGTTTTGGGATGGGCGACGTCGTGCTGGTGGAGTTGCTGAAGGCCCGCGGGTTGCTGCCGAAGTTCGGAGCCAACGTGGACGCATTCTGCGCGGTGGAAGACGAATCGTTGCGCGGCGAGACTCTGCGCCTGGTGCAGGTCTTGCGCGATGCGGGCTTCGTCACCGAATACCCGCTGGCCGCAGCCAAGGGCGACAAACAGTTTAAACGCGCCCAGGAACTAGGCGCGTCGGCGGTTATCCGACTGGTGCGGTCCGAACAGGGCGTCCTCCAGGCGGCTGTGCGGGACCTGGGTTTGCGGACCGAGACGACAGTGCCGGTTACCGAAGTGGCGGGAGCGTTGAGGAAACGCGCCTGAAGTCACCAGCACGGCAAAGAAAAACAAGAAGCGAGGCCAAAGCCTCGCTTCTTTGCCATCGGGCGTGAACCGGAAAAGATCAGGCACCGGCCGCAGGCGCGGCCGGGGTGCCGGATTGCGCGGCGGCGGGCTTGCGGGCTGAGCGAGCGACTTCTTTCTCTTTGACCAATGTCGCACCTTTGCCGAGGCGATTGCGCAGATAGGTCAGCTTCGCGCGGCGAACGGAACCCTTACGTTCCACTTCCACTTTCTCGACGCGGGGCGAATGTACGGGGAAAATACGTTCCACGCCTTCACCGTAGCTGATGCGGCGAACGGTGAACATTTCGTTCAACCCGCGACCGCGGCGGCCAATAACGACCCCGGAGAAAACCTGGATGCGCTCTTTGTCGCCTTCAACGACTTTGGTATGCACCCGCACGCTATCGCCCACGGCGAACTGGGGCACATTTTTGCGGTACTGCGCCGATTCAATTTTATCAAGTAATGCCTGGTTCATAAATTATCTTCGTTTTCTAGCAAATCGGGCCTGCGTTCCCGGGTGCGTTGCCGGGCTTGCTCGGCACGCCAGCGGGCGATCTCCGCATGGTTGCCGGACAGCAACACTTCCGGCACCCCCCACTCCCGAAACGTGGCCGGCCGCGTGTATTGCGGATATTCCAGCAACGCCTGGCTGAACGACTCCTCGTGCGAGCTTTCATCATCGCCCAGCACGCCCGGAATCAGCCGGGTCACGGCGTCCACGATGACCATCACGGGAAGCGCCCCGTTGGTCAATACATAGTCGCCGATTGAGAGCTCGTCGTCCGCCAGTTCCTGGCGAATCCGCTCGTCGAATCCTTCATAGTGCCCGCAGACCATCAGGAGATGTTCCTCCCCCGCCAGTTGGCGGGCAATCGCCTGGCTGAATTTTCGCCCGGAGGGCGACACCAGTATCACGCGCGTTTTCGCGCGCGCCATGGCCTCAACGGCTTCAAAGATCGGTTCGGGCTTCAGCAACATGCCGGGGCCCCCGCCAAACGGACGGTCATCCACCGTCCGGTGGCGGTCATGCGCGTAATCGCGCAAATTATGAATCGTCAAATCCAGCAAACCAGCCCCTCGCGCTCTCTTGATGATGCTTTCATCCAGCGGCCCGCAAAACATTCCCGGGAACAGCGTGAGCACATCCACTTTCATGCGGCGTTGGATTCGTCCCGGAAAATCAGCCCGGCTCTTTGCGGAACCGCAGGTGGGGCGGGCGGCATTCGCCAGCCCGGCAGCCTAACCTGCCGGCTTCTCTTCCACAATTTCCAGCGTGCAACGCAACCCTTTGCGGGCGCTGCCTGCCAAGAGCAGCGACCGGATCGCGTTGATCGTCATGCCCTGGCGTCCGATCACCTTTCCCACGTCTTGCGGATGCAGCCGCAGTTCATAAACTGTGGTGCCCTCGCGCTGCACGGGGGTGACCGTCACGGCCTCTGGATTTTGCACCAACCCCTTAACAACGTATTCGAGAAAGGCTTGCATAAGCCTGATATCGGTTCCTAGGCGGCGTTCGCGGCTTTGCCAGCTTTTTTGATGAAGCTGGCCACCGTTTCACTCGGTTGGGCGCCCTTGCTGATCCAGTACTTGGCACGTTCCAGATCCAGCGTGAACGTATCAGATTTCTTGAGGGGTTGGTACGTGCCCAATTCCTCAATAAACTTGCCGTCGCGAGGACTGCGCCCGTCCGCGACTACAATGCGGTAAACCGGTGCATTCTTGGCCCCGACCCGCTTCATGCGAATTTTAACTGCCATAAATCTTGTCTGTATTTGCGTGGGCCTATATGCCCACACTCCGTGGGTTACCCCAAAAAGAGGGTAGAGACTAGTCTCGGCATTGGGCCATTGCAAGCCCTGTTTTTCTTCAATTTTGGCGCCCCAGGGCCAATTCATGAAGGAGGCGTCAGCACCACGTCACCATCTTGCGGATAAAAAAAGCGACTGTCCCAGCCGTAAGGTGGAATTCCGTCCGGCGGCGTCAGATTAAAAATGATTCCCGGAAATCCGACGAGCGAAAAGCCGGCGGGCAAAGACACACTCAAGCCGAAATTCCACGAATCGCCGGTGACTGCAAGGCGCAGCGCACGGCGTGTCGGGTTGAAAAACAACGCGCCTTCTCCAGGATTCAAACTTTCATTCGGTCTGCTTCAGCCACGCGGCCCAAACCGGTTGAGCGTGAACCGTTGAGTCTGCGGGTCGAATTTGTAAAGAACGCTCCCATGCGGCACCAGCGGGAACAATGCAGCCACGCTGTTATCAATCTGGGCGTCGGCTGCTCGCGTACCACGCTTGTGCCAGAGCGGGTTTGCAATGGCCGAGAATCCGGGCGGCAGTTCGTAAACGTTCGTTGCCGTGTTTATGGGGTCATTTGGCGAGACGGGGTACGCATTTGCTGAGACTTGCGACCACAACGAGGCGAGCAGGCAGAAGCAGGTTGTAATGTTCGCGAACCCGTTATGCCATCAGCGCCTTTTTCTTCCGGCGCATTGAAACCAGCAGTGCCACTCCGCCGAGACCGAGCAACCCAATCGCGGATGGCTCGGGTACGGCGGTGATTTTTCCGCGAATTTCGCCGCTCGGATCATCCGAGGAGTACACGTTGACGTACCACAATCCCGCCATCAGGTCGTCAATCTGGCCGATGTTCAGGTTGTTGATTGTGCCGGCGAACGCGTAGCCGCCCGGATCGGGCGGATTCGGAACTGCAAACGATGGCGCGCCCAAATCAAAAATAATCGGCGCTGTAGAACTGGGAGACGCCGGTCCGTTAATCGAGCCGGTCGTCACGTTGAATGTCCACAGGCCGCCGAAGTTGTAGCTGAGACTTTGGCCAGTCAGTGACAGAGTTCCGCTGCCAGTCGCCGTGCTGCTGTTGGGTGGAACTTCATTTGCGCCACTCAGATTCACGGTGAATTGAAACGTGCCTTGCGCTTGAGCGGCAATAATTCCCGCCAGCGTCAGGAAGGTGAAAAAGATTGTTTTCATAACGTGAGATGTTGACGTTACGGTTTGTAAATCGCCCGATAGAAGCGTTGCGGATTGTTGGTGAACGCCGTGTCCGTCAGCGTGAACGGAGCAGTATTGGCCACGCTACCGCTCGCAGGCGCTGTCCAGTGATACCAGACCGATGCTCCGCCGGAATTTCCAGCGTGATTCGGCTCACCTGATTCCTTCGTGGCGCGAATGTTCGTGCCATTCGTGCTTCCTTGTGAACCACTGAGCGAAATGGAACTCGAAAAATTCCCGACCAGAGCATCGTTGAAGCGGTTTACTGCGATGCTTGGAAAAGCGTAGAACTTGACGCCCGCCGAATCGTCAATGCGGCCTGCCTGCTGGACGTTGCCGTTCGTTGACATCTGCCACCATTGAACCGAACTGCGCGTGGGACTGACGACTGGCAGAAAAATGTTGTGCGTACACCAGAGGCTGCCATTCCGATAAACCACGTTCTGCATCCGCGAATCGCCCGTCCGAATTTTCACGCTCGTGTTGGTCTGCGGGGCAAAATCTATGTCGCCCGGCCAGAAGGCCCACGGGTCGGTTTGGGGAAAGATGCTCGTGATATTGAATGTCGGAGATGTAGGCGTACCTGTGAGGGTGTAAACTCGCAAGTACCCGTTCGTCACGCCGCCGCTGGCGAATGCGGGATTCCACATCTGTAAAAAGTGAAGCGTGGACTGGTTTGTGTCGTACGTCGTTGCCGGCACAATTGTGCCGCCGAAGTTAGTCAGCGAAAGTGACGAAGAAGCCGTACCACCCGCGTAGAGATTTGTGCGATTGAACACGTAAAACCGAGCGTGGCTGAACCCGCTTTGCACCGTGTTGCTATACATGTTGAGTTACACCACGGACCCAGTTCTGGTTGAAGCCAAGGCTGGGGTAATCCGCCCAGAGCACTGACGAGGACTCCAATTGCGAGAGCGGCGAATCTCAGGCTTGCCGCGTTGTTGCTGTCGAGTTGCTTTAGGGCTTTTGTGTTCATGTCGATTTCTCCAGGCAGTGGCAGAATTCACTGAACTGCCGCCATTGTTTCAGGTTTTATTGGTCAGCACAAGTCGCGCGTTTTGAACTGCTTTCACCGAGTTGCGGCGGGAAAATCGGCCGGTCGAGGGCCAAAGCCCCTGCCATTTGAGCGTTTCACCCCATGGATTGGGAAGGGTCATGCCGTAAGCTCATTCACTATGCGAAACTTGAAGAGATCGATTCTTATTGGCGGAATGAGTGCGGCCGTGGCCGTGACGTGCTTTAGCGGATGTTCAACCTGGGGGCACAAAGATGGCGACCGGAGCGCGGGACGGGTGGTGGATGACCGCCGCCTTACTTCGGCGGTGGAGAGCCAGCTCAAGAACGAGCCCGTCTATAAGTTCAGCGACGTGGAGGTCAAGACTTTCAACGGCGCGGTTCAACTGAGCGGGTTTGTGACGACCAGCGGCCAGAAACAACGCGCCGGCGAGCTCGCCGAGCGAGTGCCTGGGGTCGCGCAGGTGGTCAACAGCATCACCCTCAAGCCGGAACCCTTGACTCCTACCGGACGCGCCAACCCCGAATATCCGCCCCGGTCTTATAGCGATAACTTGAGCCCCGGTTCAAACACCAATGCCCAAAAAGATCTGAACCGGTAACCGGTTCAGGTTCGATGCTACACTTGGCGCGAACGGCTTTTTTCTCGGCGGGCACCTGATGCGGGTGTTCGCCGGAAAGGGAAGCCGGTCGCGCTTTTTTTGCGTCCTTCATCCCGCCGGCTTCCAGGCTCCCTTCAGCAGCCTTGGACAGGTGTGCCGAGAGCGATTATCTTCCGGCAGGAAAAATGGCAACCATCAAGCAAGAGCAACCCGGCCCGCCGCCGGCTCCCAACCTCCGGGCGGCTGACACGCGGCTACTGGTGAAGGGAATGACCTGCAGCAATTGCGCCCGTCATGTGGGCGAGGCCGCGCGGAGCGTTGCCGGGGTCCGTTCGGCATCGGTGGACCTGGAAGGCGGTCTGGCGACGATTCAATGGCAGCCGGGGGTGGCGGGGGACAGTGCGCCTGTCATCAGCGCGATTGAACAGGCCGGTTACGAGGCCGCCAAAGCCCCTGAGGCCGCCGGTGACCAAGGCGAACAGCGGCTGGCGGGTTGGAAATTGAACCTTTGGATCGGCCTGCTGGGTACCCTGCCGTTGATGCTGGGTGAATGGGTGTTCGGCTGGGGGATGGCGCGCTGGTTTCACTGGGTGGCTTTCGGCCTGGCAACTGTCGTGCAGGTCTTTGGCGGAGCCGGGTTTTACCAGGGCGCCTGGCGGCAGTTGAAGCGTGGCCAATCCAACATGGACACCTTGGTTGCCCTCGGTTCCACCACCGCTTATGGCTACAGTGTGTGGGCGATTTTGAGCGGCCGGGGCGGCCATCTTTTCTTCCTGGAGGCGGCCGCCATCATCACGTTGATCAGCATGGGGCACTGGCTGGAGGCCCGCGTGACGGTGGGTGCGTCTGGCGCGTTGCGCAAACTGCTGGACCTGGCGCCGCCCCGGGCCCGGAAGCTGGGTCCGGATGGCCGTGAATCGGAGATAAGCGCCCAGGAACTTGTGCCGGGGGACCTGGTGGTGATTCGGCCCGGTGATCGCGTGCCAATCGATGGTGAAATCACCGAAGGCGCCACCGCGGTCGATGAATCCATGCTCACCGGAGAATCTGTTCCGGCCGATAAGGCAACCCGGGCGCCGGTATTCACTGGGACAGTGAATTTGAGCGGCAGAGTTGTTGTGCGAGTGACTGCCATAGGCGACCAAACCGCCCTGGCACGGATCATTGAAGCCGTCCAGCGGGCGCAATCCAGTCGCGCCGACATCCAGCGCCTGGGGGACCGGGTCAGCAGCGTGTTTGTGCCGGTGGTGGTGGTGATTGCGGTGGCGGCCGGGCTGTGGTGGGGCATGGCGCCAGAGTCCGCCGCGCGCGCGCACGAGGTGGCGGCGCGGTTCCTTTGGCCGGCCCACCCGCCCCTCGGCGATCTTGCCGCTGCCTTCATCATTGCCTCCTCCGTGCTGATTGTCTCATGCCCCTGCGCCATGGGCCTGGCGACGCCGGTCGCCATCATGGCGGGCGCCAATGCCGCCGCGCAGAACGGGATTCTTGTCCGTGATGGGGTGGCGCTCGAGAAGGCGGGGGTCATCAACGCCGTGTGTTTCGATAAGACGGGCACCCTGACCACCGGCAAACCCGCCGTTGAGGTAATCTGGCTGCCGCCCGACGGATCGGAGAACGCGGCGGAAGTTGCCGCCGCCCTGGCCAACCATTCCAGCCACCCGGTAAGCGGTGCCATCGCCCGCCATGGTGGGCGTGAGACCTGGCTGCCGGTGCGGAACTCGGAAGAAGTGCATGGGGCAGGGGTGCGGGGCACGGTGCTGTGGCAGGGAAAGCCGATGGTGGGCCTCCTGGGGTCCACGAACTGGTTGCTGGGATCGAAGATTGACCTGCAGGCTGGCCGGGAGTTTATTGATCACTGGGCCTCCCAGGGGGCGACGGTTACGGGGTTGGCGGTTGAGGGACGGCTGGCTGCCCTGTTTGCCATTCGCGACGCCCTCAAGCCAGGGGCTGCCCAGGTGGTGCATGAGTTGCGGAGCCAGGGTCTGGAAATCTTCCTGGTGACAGGCGACAACCGGGCGACCGCCGCTGCCATTGCCGCTCAAGTGGGCATTACCGCCGGGAACGTGGCGGCCGAGGTGCGCCCGGAAAAGAAGGCCGAACTGGTCAAGCGGCTGCAACAAGAGGGCCGGCGCGTCGCTTTTGTGGGGGATGGCATTAACGACGCCCCGGCCTTTCGCCAGGCCGATCTGGGGATTGCCGTGAGCCGGGCGAGTGATATCGCCCGCGAGGCTGCCGACATCATCCTGCTCAATTCTGAGATTGAGGCGGTGCCCGCGAGCATCGATCTCGCGCGCGCCACGCTGCGCACGATCAAACAGAATTTATTTTGGGCCTTCGTTTACAACGCCGCCGGCATCCCGCTGGCCGCCCTCGGTTTTATGAGCCCGATTCTTTGCGCCGCCGCCATGGGGTTCTCCGACCTGATGGTCATCGGGAACGCCCTGCGCTTGCGCCGCCGCCGGTTCCTCAACGTCCCTCACAGGTGAGGGTTGCTGGCCGACGCTGCGAGCTTCGAGAAACGTCTTGAGTTTGCCGGCCGCTTTGCCGCCGAACCCGGAGACTTCAGCGATTTGTTCAACCGTCGCCAGGCGCATGCGTTGCACCGACCCGAACTTTTTCAGCAAGGCCGCCTTGCGCCGCCCGCCAATGTTCGGAAACTCGTCGAGGATGCTCTCGGAAATCTTGCGGAGCCGCAGCGCGGCATTGTAGGTGTTGGCCAGGCGATGGGACTCGTCGCGCACGCGTTGCAGCAGCTTAAGGGCGCCGCTCGTTTGCGGCAGGCGCAGTGGCTCCCGCTCTCCCGGGCGGTGAATCTCCTCGAACTCCTTCGCCAGGCCAAGAATCGGAATGTGGCCAAGCCCCAGTTTGGCTAGTTCGCGGCAGGCCACGCTTAATTGGCCTTTTCCGCCATCAATCAAGATCAGGTCCGGCATATTCCCGGCCGCGCTGCCACCCGGGGCCGCGCCCGGTCGCGCCCGGTCCTCAGCCGCGGCGGCATCCGGCTTGCGTTGGCCGCGCCCGCGTCGTTGGTTTGCCTTGCTCACGTTGTCCATCATCTGCCCCGATTCCCCGGCCACCCCTTCGCCTCCCTCCGCCTGGGTTTCAACCGGGCCCGGCAGGGTTGATTTGCCCTCCTTGAGCAGGCGCGAATACCGCCGCCGGATCACCTCGGCCATCGAGGCAAAATCATCCTGACCATCAACCGTCTTGATTCGGAATTTGCGGTAATTGGACCGGTCCGGCCGGCCGTTGCGAAAGCTCACCAGGGAAGCGACTTTGAACGTGCCGCTGATATTGGAAATATCAAACCCCTCGATGCGCCGCGGCGGTCCGGGCAAGCCGAGCGCCTCGCCCAACTCGGCCAGGTCCGCCGCCGGTTCAAGGGCCAGCGGCAAGCTGTAAGGGACCCGCTCAAACCGGTTGACCTTGCGGGTGGTGTGCCTGATATCCGCCAGCAGGTCGCGCAGCTCGGCGGCCTTTTCAAACTCCTGGGCCGCGGCGGCTTTCCGCATCTCGCCTTCGAGGTGTTCCCGCATTTCCGAGCATTGGCCCTCCAGGAAATCACACGCCGCGCCCACCTGCTCCAGATATTGATCGCGGGTGATATTATTGATGCACGGCGCGGTGCAGTATTTGAGATGCGCGTAAAGACAATGCTTGTAGTCGCGCTCGGTGGGTGTCAGGGGGCGGCAACCGCGCAGGTTGTATTGGCGTCGCACCAGTGCCAGCGTGCTGCGCAAGGCGCCGGAATTGGGGAATGGGCCGAAGTACCGGGCGCCATCCTCCTGCTTCAACCGCGTGAGCGTAAATCGCGGGATGGGATCGTTCAGGTTCACCTTCAGCATCAGGAACCGTTTGTCGTCTCGAAAGCTGATGTTGTAGCGGGGATGAAACTCTTTGATCAGCTTTCCTTCGAGCAGGAGCGCTTCCGGTTCGCTGCGCACCGTGTGGTAATCGAAATCATGAATGGATTCGGTCAGCGCGCGGAATTTCAGGTCCCAGCCCAGGCGGCGGGACGGCTGAAAATACTGGCTCACGCGCTTGCGGAGGTCCCGGGCTTTGCCCACATAGATAACCGTGCCGAACCGGTCCTTCATCAGGTAGATTCCCGGCTTGTGCGGCAGCGCGCCAACCTTCTTCTGGATGACTTCAGACACTGACATGCCGCTGTAACACTAGCAGTGCCTCGATGTTCCGCAAAGTCTGGAATGTGTGGCGGGAATGATCCGCCCGAACAACGCCTGGGTTTTGCGTCTGGAGGATCCTCTCCGACGAACGGAGGTCTCTCAGGTCCCGCCTCCCCGGAGAGGGTCTGGCTGCCCGCTCACGCGCTTGCCCTGGGGTGGAGTATCGTAGTCCTTTCAGGGCGTCCGTTCTTGGCTCGCTCCGCCAGCACATAGGTGAAGGCGAACGCTCGCGGTCAGGCAGGGCGGGTAGGGCGCGTGCGCCATGAAACGAAGACGGAATCCCGCCCTTGCTTGGGGCACATTTGTTAGGCCGCGTTACTCTCATCTCGATCATTTTACCACGAGCGGCTGAGCCTGAGGCCGAGGTACTTGGAATCCCCTTCCACTTGGACGTTCCATCCTTTGTAGGGTCGGGTGAAAAGATAACTGCTATAATGCCAATGGCAGCCCCCGCGACTACGTCGTGGGCATAGTGCTTACCGGACTCCACACGGCTGTACCCGACAAAGGACGCCGCCGCGTAGGCGGGGATACCGTAATCCCAGCCATAACGCTTACGCATAAACTCAGCGGCGCAAAATGAAATCGAACTATGCCCGGACGGAAAGGATTGGCTGCCGCCATTGGGTCCCGTTCATCAACAGCATATTTCAGGCTGTAGGTAAGGCCCAGCGTGAGCGCGGCTGACTCCCTCAACTGCAGCGTGCCCGTGTAGTCCTTGTAGCCCAAGGTCAGTGCTCCCGCGGTTGCTGGTAAGACCAACTGCAAAATATCGCCCGCCGTCTGGATGTTGTCACTCGCGCGGGTATCAAGGCTCGCGGCAGCGCACACAAGAAATGACACCCACCAACATGCAACGTTACGGACGTATGGCTTCGTTTTCTGTTGTTGGTTTGGCATAAGTGCTTGAACGGGCGACACGGCCCAAGGCCAGAACTGAGCGACAGCCGCCGACAGTGACGGTGGAGCGCACGCGGCACTCCCGAACTGCCGCACAACCTCGATCGGAGCAGCGGGGCGGCTGTTCGCTCCAGTGATCTGGTTCGGCGATTTGCTCACATACTGTCTGTCCATTTCGATACGGCGACGTCTTTGAGGCGGCCTGTCGAATCGAAGAGCAGGTAAACGGTAGCCACTCGGCATGTGACCAGCCCGCTCATTTTGGAGGCAACATCGCTCCTCAAGTAGTAGTCCCCAGTGACGACCGGAACTGAAAAGCCACGCTTGGAGACCAAGTCGGCGGACTCATAGTCAACAACCGTGTATTTCTTCCGAAAGCTCTGGCTGAAGGTCTGCTCGACGGCTTTGCGGGGCGTGCCAAGAGGCGAATAGTGCAGCACCATGTCCCGCAACTTCGCATCCTCAAGCCCCAACAACGCCCGCTCGGACGGAAGCAGGCCGCCGCTGCATCCTACGAGCAGGCAAACAAGCGAGAGAATGGCCACGCGCGTCATGATGTCGCCGAACCCTTGATTATCATGGAGTCAACTTGATGCTATTTAATATTGGCGCCACAAACGTCAAGTTGACTTGAGTTGGTATTAGCATAATATGTGAGAAACATCCTATGCTCATGGATAAGCCAAGTCAATCGGTTTCAACACCGGGGGGTGGTTTATGAAACGGTTATCCCCAATCCCAAGCTCAAGCTCATGGATCAGGTGCGGGAAGTGTTGCGGGTGAAGCATCACCCCGAGCACAAAGGGCTTAAGTCGGTCTTTAATCTCTTCGCTCATGCCAGAAACTCATTAAGCAGCCCCAACGCCAGGCTGAACGGCGCGGAGGGCAAGGACGTGAAAATGCAACCAGTGACGCTCGACTGGCGTCGAGTGCCGCGCGGTGGTTAGCTCCCGGTTTTGCTCTCACTTCGCCGAGAGGGACTCGAGTGCGTTGACCAGGGGCAGGTAGATGGCCACGATAACGGGAAGGGTCACCAGGAAGAGAGAGCCCGTCGCGGTGGCAAGGAAACCCACCCAGGAGGTGCGGGTCTCTGCCTTCCTGAGCCAAACCCAAACGCAGTAGCCTGTGGCAAGCGCCGACAAACAAACGACAACACTCGGCCCCACCTCCATACACAACCTTGTGAAGGCCGGCAATTGAGGCGCCACCCCATGGACCCTGACCATCGGGGGTAGCTGAAGGAGTGCCCAGACCAGCCAACAAGCGGCGCCGAAGAAAGCGAGAACGATTCCGTGTGCGAGTTTATTCATAGCGATTCGTTTGTCATTTGACCGTTTTGGACCAAAAACGTCACGCACTTTCGACAGAGCCAACGATCAGGCCAAAAGCAAACAAAGATCCCCGGTTAGCCACACCCAATGCAGACCGGTTTTTCGGAGCCCCGCAGGGTTGGCAGGACAATGGCTCAGGGTAAGGCTGGTCTGGTGCCCCGTGCGGTCGAGCCGCGCCGTCCGCCGCCCGCCCTCGATCCCGCCCGGCGGGGCTACTCTTTTGTTTTATTCAGGGGCGAAGCCGCCTAAAGTGGGGGTGACCGATCATCATGCGCAACCTACGTCTAAAACTCAGTATCGCCCGCGGGGAAAAGCCGGCCGAACTACTCTTCAAGAACGCGAAGCTCGTGAACGTGCTGAGCGGCGAAATTTACCCTGGAAGCGTGGCCGTGGACGATGGCCGCGTCGTGGGCCTGGGAGATTACCGGGCCGGGAGGGTCATCGACCTGCGAGGCGCATATTTGGCGCCCAGCCTGATTGACGGCCATTTCCACGTGGAAAGCTCCATGTTGACGGCCCCCGAGTTCGCCCGAGCGGTGGTGCCGCATGGCACGGGTGCCGTGGTCATTGACCCCCACGAATACGCCAACGTCCTCGGGCTCGACGGCATCCGGTACGTGCTCGAATCCAGCCGGAACTTGCCGGTGGACTTCTTCATCATGCTGCCGAGTTGCGTGCCGGCGACGCCGCTGGAAACGGCGGGCGCCCGCCTGACCGCCGACGACTTAAGGCTCATGATCCGGGACGAGCGGGTTGCCGGGATCGCCGAGCTGATGAATTTTCCCGGCGTTTATCTTGGCGCGCAAAGCGAGCTTGATAAAATCGCCGCTGGCAAGGGCAAGAACATCGACGGTCATGCGCCCGGGTTGCGCGGCAGAAACCTGAATGCGTACGTGCTCGCCGGTGTGGGTTCGGACCACGAATCCACCGCGTTGCCGGAGGCGCGCGAGAAACTCCGGCTGGGCATGCATATCCTCCTGCGAGAGGGCAGCACCGAGCGGAATCTTGCGGACCTGATACCCCTGATCAACGCGCACAACGCCACGAACTGCTCATTCGCCACCGACGACAAGCTCGCCGGCGATCTGGTTAAGGAGGGTCACATCGATCATTGCGTGCGCAAAGCCATCGGGCTCGGTTTGCCTCCCATTACCGCCCTGCAAATCGCGACCATCAACACCGCCCGCCACTACCGCCTCCGCAACTACGGCGCGATCGCCCCCCGGTTCTGGGCCGATTTCATCGTCTTTCGGGACTTCACGAAATTTGAGATCCGCCAGACGTGGAAAAAAGGAGTCCTGGTGGCGGAGGACGGGCAATACCTCGGTTCAAGCGGTGCTTCGGTGCCGCTGCCGCGCAGCACCATAAACTCCCGCTACGCTCCGGCCGATCTGCGGGTCAAAGCGGTCCCGAACAGAAAAATCAAGGTGATCCAGATCGTCCCCAACCAGATCGTCACCCGCCAGCTTATCCTCCCACCCAAAATCCAGAACGGCGAGGTCGCGCCTGATGTGAGGCGGGACCTGTTGAAACTGGTGGTGATCGAGCGACACCGGGCGACGGGCAACGTGGGCGTGGGCTTCGTCCGCGGCTTCAAGCTCCAGGCCGGCGCGATCGGCTCCACGGTTGCCCACGATGCGCATAATATCGTGGTGGCAGGGACCAATGATGAGGACATTCTGAGCGCGATACGCCGGCTGGAGGAGCTGCAGGGCGGACAGGTCGCGGTGGTAAATGGCAAAATTGAGGCCGAACTGGGCCTCCCGATTGCGGGCCTGGTGTCGGACCGCCCGCTCCCGGAAGTCCTGGCGAGAATCGCGGCGCTCAATGCCGCCGCCCGCGCGCTGGGCTGCACCCTCGAAGCCCCGTTCATGAGCCTTTCATTCCTGAGCCTCTCACCCATCCCGGAACTGAAACTTACCGACCAGGGCTTGATTGACGCCGTCCATCTGCGGAAAACCACGTTGTTCGCGTAACCCGGCCTGCCACATGCGCGCCTTCACTTGGGTGCCAATTCCTCCTGAACCCACTTGACCCATTCGTCGTTCAATTCAGATAACGTCTTGCCGGCGGATTTCTTGAACACCTCCCCGGTCTCCCGGTGCTCGCGGCAGGCGGCGTTGAGCTTCGTGACCAGGTTGGTGTCGTATTTCTCGCTGGCGTAATTCAGAAAGTTGGCGCTGACCCGATAGCCGGCGTCGTAGCGCGGCGTGAAGTTGCGAAGGCCGCGCATCCAGACGATGTCGGCTCCGTGGCTTTGCGGCTCGTATTTGAACCAGCGGAGGTAATCGGGAATCCCCTCGACGAGCCACCCTGGAGGGGCTTTGGCCTCCGGGGAGTTGCGCCGTGCGCGGCCGTATTGTTGGATTACATGGACTTCCTCATGCAGCAACGCGCCCAAGGCTTCTCTTTCCAATTCAGCCTTGATCCAAATCGAGTTTGCCGTGATCCGCGTGCCCGCGGTGGCGGCAACGCCGCGGCCTGGCTTGAGTTCCACGGTGAACCTGGCTGGAGCGGTGTATCCCGTGCTGCCCAGCAAGGCCGCCAATTCTGGATACCATTCCGCCAAAACGGGTCCGAGTTTCTTCTCCGCCCAATCCTTGAGGTCCGGAGCCTGAGCCGTGTTGATGGAGATGGAGCATGAACGATTGGTGGCCCAGATCACGAAGGGCGGCGCTGCCACGGCGGACGCAAAGGGTATGGGGACGACCTCAGACCCAGCTTCGATCACATCAATCTCACTGTAGAAGGTGTGGGCGAACGGGTCGGCGTCCGCAGTTCGGGCGATATCGAACAACAGGTATCGGAACTTGCCGAGCGTGCCTTCCGCGGGGGCGATGCTGACCCCATATTGACCGCCGGGTTCCTTGCCTTTGCCGCGGGTATCAACGGCGGCGATGGTTTGCCAGCCGCGCTGATCAGGCCTGGCTTCCCGGAGCGGCTGGAGTTCAAAACCCGAGGCGAGGCCATCGCTGGCGTAAAGGGTGTAAACTTGAGGTCCGCGGCTGCCCGGGTGCCATGAATAACTGGCGATCCGCTTGATCTCAATCACTCGGCCAAGATCCACCCGGAGCCATCCTCCCGCGGTTCCGGCCCGAAAGAAGAAGTTGGCGCCGGGTTCATCCGCCTCAGCGGGCAGGCGGCCATCGTGCAGAACGGCAGTGTCGCCGCCGTTCCTGTCACGCTCGCCCGTAATAACCTGGAAAACGGCTTTCTCCGCGGCATCTCCCTTGGACGGCGGGGGCACCTTGCTGAAGGCAAAGGCGGGGCTGGCTTCATCATTGTTGTTATAGCCGGTGACCACCGTTGGCACCGCCAGGGCTGGCGAACCGCCGGCCAGGAATATGGCGATTCCGAGGGCTGCCAGGCTGGCCGTCATGGATTTTGCGTTCATTGAGATGAGGGAACTTAAGCAGGCGAACGCATCCCGGAAAGGCTAAACGCCTGTTGAAAACGTGGAAAAGACCTTGCCGGCTAAATGCCCGGGACGCGCAAGGCGATCCATTGATCAAACGCGCTCTTACCGGAAGCTGTAGAAGCCCGAATACGCTTTCCGCCCCTGGAGCCCTTCGGGGTGCGGCAGTTCCCCACAAATTCAGCCATTCCGATAACAAAAAAGGTTGGGTAAAAGACAAATCCGCTGTAGCCGCTTTTTTCTGTCCGACAGACAATGGGAAAGGTAAAACAGCATGGATCGTTTTATGCCCACGGTGCCAGATGATATAAAAAGTCGGCGGGAATTTTTCCGTTCGGCGGCTCGCTTTGCCCTGCTCGGGGTTTTGGCGGTGGGTGGGCTGGTGGCTGGGCGCAACGCCAAAGGCACAAGGGCAGCCTGTGTGAATCAGGGTATTTGCCGCGGTTGCGGCCAATTCGCCGGGTGCGGTCTGCCTGCGGCGCTCTCCGCGAAAGGGACTCGGGGCGAGTCGGCTGCGCGCCCTGTTTCGGAATGGATCGCGCTGCGGGGGGAGCGGGCGAGCCGGGTCCGGCCGGCCGCGCCGTCCAGTAAGGAGACCTAAATGAACACCCATCCGAATCGCATCACACGGCGGCAGTTTTTGGCGGACAGCACCCTGGGAATGGGGGCTTTGACCGCCGCCGGCAGCGCGGTATTCTCCGAGGCACTCCAGGGAAGTCCGGGGACTGCGCCCAATCCGTTTGCGCTGAACACGGAAGGTTTGCGGGAGACGGACCCCAAGCTTGTCAGCCATGCGGAAACCAGCCGGTTCCCGGGAATGTTTCCTGAAGCGCGCCGAATTTGCGTGGGTGGTGACCGGCTTTACATCGCCGCCGGGAATGTTGTCAGCGTGCTCGATTTGAGCGGCGAGAAGCAGCGCGAGATGCGGTTTGCCGAGCCGGTGCGCTGTGCCGCGGCGGCCGGCGAAGGGCTGGTCTATATCGGGCTGAAGAACCAGGTGGAGGTGCGGGATGCCAAAGGGGCCACCGTCGAGCGCTGGGAAGCGCTGGGGGACAAGGCTTGGCTCTCCGGCATGGTTGTTGGGGCGAACGAACTTTATGTGGCGGATTCCGGCAGCCGGCTCATTCTCCGGTATGATCGCTCGGGCAAACTGCTGGGGCGCATTGGTGGGAAGAACCAGGAGCGGGGCGTGCCGGGCATCATTTTGCCCAGTCCCTATTTGCAGGTCGCCCTCGGGAAAGACGGGTTGCTCCGGGTCAACAATTCGGGGCGTCACCGGGTGGAGCTTTACACGCCGGAAGGCGACCTGGAACTGCACTGGGGCGTGGCGGGCGGGGGGATTGCCGGCTTTTGCGGTTGCTGCAATCCCATTGGCCTCGCGGTTTTGCCTGATGGCAAGTGCATCACCTGCGAGAAGGGCGCGCCGCGCGTGAAGATTTATGAGCCGGACGGCGCGTTTGTATCGGTGGTCGCCGGCGCGGAGTTGTTCCCAAATAACGCGCGGTCCGGGGCGGCTCGGCGCGCGGATGGCCTGCTCGGCGGGTTGGATGCGGCGGTGGGCGCCGATGGCCGGGTGTACGTGCTGGACCTGGTGAGCGGTGAGGTGCGCGTGATGACCCGGAAAACGGGAGCAACGAAAGCCTGACGCATGGAAGCCGCACCCGGACCTGAAGTGAGTCGGCGGAGCTTCTTGCGCTCTGGCGCTCGTACTGCGGCGTTGGCCGGCATGGGCGGCGTCCTCGGTTTGCTGGCCGGCAAAGCGACGGGCAAGGAGATGGTCTGGCAGATTGACCCGCAGAAATGTGTCCGCTGCGGCAACTGCGCCACCGCTTGTGTGCTGGAGCTATCGGCCGTTAAATGCGTTCACGCGTATGCGATTTGCGGGTACTGCGAGCTTTGCACCGGGTATTTTGAGCCGGAGCCCAATGCGTTGAACACGGGCGCGGAAAACTGCCAGTGCCCCACGGCGGCCATCAAGCGGACCTATATTGAGGATCCGTATTACGAATACCAGATCGATGAAGCACTATGCATCGGCTGCGCGCGGTGTGTCGAAGGCTGCAACCTGTTTGGGAACGGCTCGTTGTTCCTCCAGGTGCGCCATGATCGCTGCGTGAACTGCAACGAGTGCGCCATTTCCAAGGTTTGCGCCGGCGCCGCGTTTGTCCGGGTGCCCGCCGCGCAACCCTATTTGCTCAAGACCATCAGCCACTAAAGCATCGATGAGGCGAGTTTTCTTAATCCTTGGAATCCTGATGCTGTGGATGATCGGGGTGTCAGCGTTTGCCGAGCAGCGTTTTCCGCCCCCTGATTTTGAGAGCGGACACAAGCTGCCCGAGATGACCACCCCCGGGCCGCGGGCGCTGTGGCTGGCCTGGGCGGATGTGGCGGTGCTGGCTGCCAGTCTGGGGGGGGCGGTGTGGCTGATTTACCGGAAGCGCTCGCGGAAAGGGCTGGTCGCGCTTTCCTTGTTCTCGCTGGTCTATTTTGGATTCTGGCGCAAGGGGTGCATCTGCGCGATTGGCTCGGTGCAGAATGTGGCGCTGGCGTTGGCGGGGCAGGGGTACGCCGCGCCCGTCACGGCGATTTTGTTTTTCACGCTGCCGCTCGGGGTCGCGCTGTTTGCCGGCCGCGCTTTTTGCTCGGGAGTCTGCCCGCACGGCGCTTTGCAGGATCTTGTGCTGCTGAAGCCCCTGAAAGTGCCCGGCTGGCTGGAGCAGGGCCTGGGAGTGTTGCCCTTTGCCTACCTGGGCGCCGGGATCCTGTTCGCGGCCACCGGCAGCGCCTTCATCATCTGCCAGTATGATCCGTTTGTCCCGATCTTCCGGATGAACGGCCGCGCCACCATGGTGGTGGCCGGGATCGCGCTCCTGCTGCTGGGAATGTTTGTCGGCCGCCCGTATTGCCGGTTTCTGTGTCCTTATGGAGCGCTGCTGAAAATGGGCGCGGTGCTCTCGCGCCGGCGGGTGCGCGTGACGCCCGATTATTGCACCCAGTGCCGCCTGTGCTCGGCCGCCTGCCCGTTTGGCGCCATGCGCGAGCCCGAATCCGGCCGGCCCACGCCCAAAGATCTGCCAAAGGATCGTCTCCGGCTCGCTGTTTTGTTGATTGCGGTTCCGCTGTTGATCGCGGGCGGGGCAGGGATCGGTTGGCGCCTCAGCGCGACCGCCGCGCGGATGCATCCGGTGGTCAGCCTGGCGGAGCGCTACCTGCAAAACCGCGAGCCCGCGCCCCGCACCGGCGCGGTTTCCCCTGAGCAGTTGGAACTGCAGCGCGCGCGTGAGAATCCGCGGGAACTGTTGATCGATGCCGCGCGCATCCGCCGGCAATTCGATATCGGCACCACCCTTTTCGGGGCCTGGGCAGGCCTGGTCATCGCGGCCAAACTCATCAGCCTGTCCTTGCGCCGGAATCGGACCGATTACGAGCCCGACCGGGGGGATTGCGTGGGTTGCGCGCGATGTTTTGAATACTGCCCGAACGAGTTGGTGCGGCGCGGGTTGGTGCGCGAAAACGGTTCAGCGCCGATGGTTCAGAGCAAGTAATCGGATGGTCACTGCGCTCTTCGCAAGCGGTATAGCGCCAGTCCTTCCGAAGCCTCCACGTCCATGTAGAGTCGTCCGTTCCCATCGCTATAGGGCAGGCCGTTCACGACCGTCCAATTCGTGCCCGGGGGCGCGGAGCCCCGCTGCAGCACGGGGCTCGTAAGATCATCCACCCAGGCGATCCGCAGCGCTCCGCCCGGAAGCGGATGGATCTCCAAGGGGGGCGGTGGCGGCACATTAATGTGCAGCACCGCGGTGCCTCGGGTGATCATCGCTGTGGCATCATTGGAGCTTTGGATCAGGACCAGTTGAATCGTTCTGGGATCCACCCCCGCCGGGTTGGTGAGCAGCGGCACCGAAAAATGCGTCTCCGGCGCCCAGGAAACAAACAGGTCTCCACCGGCTGGCACATAATCCTGGCCGGCGATAGCCGAGCCGTCTTCGGTGGCATAGGCCACCGACCCATAATAACCGCGATTCCCGGGTGAAAAACGAACCGAAACCAGAGCGCTCGTGGCCCCCCGTGAAACGAAATAGTCGCCTTGGGAAAACTCAAAAACATTGGGGCCGGAGGTGTCTTTCCTGGTGATCTGCCCTTGGGCGGAGACGATTGCCAGGGTGAACAGCAGAGCATGCCGCAGCCGTCCCCCGTGAAAGAATTGCCTGTTCATAACTCTAAACGCCTTGCTCCAGAGCCAGACCAAGGTTCCGAAGCACGGCTATCGTCCGCAATCCCGGGGCTGATTCTAATGGGGTCTAGTGCTCCCGCTGCGAGGACGCCGCCTGGCAGCCGGCTTCGTGGTCGGAGGCATCAAGAGGTTGTCACCACTGCTCTCCAACGCCGGTTGCCACCCGCCGCTGAACCATCGCCGACACCGCAGATTTCCCAAGCGCGAGAGGTCAAACTGCACCCGGGTCCAACCCGTTTCAGGCACATGGCTCGGGAGATACACCATTTCAGCTCCTCTGATGACAAAAAAGGACCGGTAAATGCCAAATGCGCTGTAGCCGCTTTTTGCTATCCCACGGAGAATCAGGAAGGTAAAACAGCATCGGTCGTTTTATGCCTGCAACTCCGGAGATGAAAACCGCCTGGCGATATGCCGCCTGGGCTGCCGCGCTTTTCTGCGTGGTGCTGGCTTGCGCCATGGTGGTTGGGCACGTCACGACCCGCACGCAGGACCCGCTCAAATCCCCGGAGCTGAAGCAGCTCAAGCAGCAGTTGCGGGAATCCCCGCGGGACGAGGTCCTCAAAGGGCGCATTCGTCAACTCGACCTCGAGTTGCGCAGGACCTATTTTTCCCAACTCGCGAGGCGCGAGACTGGCGTCTGGCTGCTGGTGGGAGGCGTGGCGGCGTTCCTGGTATGCCTGCGGCAGGCTGCGTCTCAGCGGCTCCAGGTGCCGGACACCACCCAGGCGTCCGATCCGGCGTCCGTAGGCCGGTTCAAGTCCACCGCCCGCTTCGCGGTGGCGGCGGCGGCCTGCGCGATCGCCGTGGTTCTCCTTATCCTCGCCCGCCCGCGCGGCCCGGCGCTGCCTCGCCAGGTCGCGGAAATCGACAAGGCTTTGGGCATGGGCGCAACCGTGGAAGCTCAGCCGCCCATCTCGATGGAGGAGTATCGCAAGAATTGGCCCCGGTTCCTTGGGCCGGATGGCAATAACTTTGCCGCCGCCGCCCAGCCACCTGCCGCATGGAACCTCAATGACAAGGCTGGAATCGCCTGGCACACCCCGGTTCCCATTCCCGGTTTCAATTCCCCGCTCATCTGGGGCGATCGCGTGTTTTTCTCCGGCGGCGAAGCGGCGAAGCGGGAGATCATGTGCGTCGATTTGAAATCCGGTCAGACCGTGTGGCGCCAGGCAGTGGTGGCGCCACAGACCGGCGCGCCCGGCAAGGGGGAGATTCCCGACTCCACCGGCTATGCGCCATCCACCATGGCCACCGATGGCCGCCGGGTGTATGCGATTTTTGCGAACGGAGATTTGGGTGCCTTCACGGTGGACGGCCGGCAGGCCTGGGTGAAGAGTTTTGGCGCGCTGGCCAATCCGTACGGGCATGCCATTTCATTGGCGACCTACAGAGATCGGCTGATCGTCCAGTTGGACCAGGGAGAAAGTGACCAGGGCAAGTCCCGGTTGTATGCATTCGACGGCGCCACCGGGAAAGTAGTGTGGCAAAAGCCACGGCAACTGGGCGCCTCTTGGGCCTCCCCCGTAATCTATGAGGTGGCGGGCAAAACGCAGATAACCACCCTGTCGATCCCGCTGGCCATTGCGTACGCGGCGGAAGACGGCGCGGAGTTGTGGCGTGCGGAATGCCTGAATGGGGAGGTCACGCCGTCGCCCATTTTTGCCGGCGGCAAGGTATTCGTGGCCAGTCCCTCGGACCGGTTGCTGGCGATCAAACCGGATGGGCAGGGGGACGTCACCAAAACGCACATTCTCTGGACTGCCGACGAGGACGTGCCGGATGTCACCAGCCCGGCCAGCGATGGCCAGTTGGTGTTCACGCTCAGCACTTCCGGCATGCTGAGGGCGTATGATGCGCAAGATGGCAAGCAACAGTGGAGCCACGATTTTGAGATGGAGTTTCACTCCTCCCCGGCCATCGCCGGAGGCCGCGTCCATCTGTTCAGCCAAAAAGGCACCGCCATCCTGGTGGCGGCGGCGCGGGAGTTTAAGGAAGTTTTTCGCACGGCAATGCCGGATTCATTCCACGCCAGTCCGGCGTTTGCGGGCACGCACATCGTGGTGCGGGGCATGACAAACCTTTGGTGCCTGGGGCCGGCGGAAACGAAAGTCGCCGCTCAGCCATGAACTCGATGCTCGAATCTGCGGCGGCTGAAAAGCCGGAACCGGTGGCCGGACCGGCGCCGCCTGATCTTGGGTATGTGGCTGAACTGGTTGCCCGCTACGGCCGCACGCCCGACGCCGTCATACCGATCTTGCAGGGGTTGCAGGAGCACTACGGTTATCTGCCGGGCGAATCGTTGCTCAAGGTTTGTGAGCAAACGTCCATCACCCCGGCGGCCATTGCGGGGGTATCCTCGTTCTACGACATGTTCCGGCACCGGCCCGCCGGGAAATCCATCGTGCGAGTCTGCCGGGGCACCGCGTGCCATGTCACTGGCGCGGAACGGGTGGAGGACGCGTTGCGCCGCCATCTGAATATCGCGCCCGGGCAGGACACGGATCCGGCGGGTTTATTTACGATTGAAAAGGTTGCCTGCCTCGGCTGTTGCACCCTGGCCCCGGTGGTGAAGATCGATCAGCTCACGTTCGGCCATGCCACCCCCGAAAAAGCGCCGAAAATCATGGATGAATTCCAGGTCGCCCAGGCGCTGGGTGAGGCGGCGCCGAACACCGAGGAATTGCGCGCGCCGGCCACGGCGAAGGCCCAGATTAACGTGGGCCTGGGTTCCTGTTGCATGGCCAAGGGCAGCGATCAGCTTTTTGCCGCCCTGCAACAGAGTGTCGCCCGCGCGGGCGTGGAGGTAACCGTTAAACGGGTTGGGTGCGTGGGCATTTGCCATCGCACGCCCCTGATTGAAGTTATTCAGCCCGGCAAGCCGGTTGCGTTTTACGAAGGCCTTCAAGCCGCCGATGCGCGGAGCCTCATTTACAGGCATTTCGGAGTCCGGGGTTTGGTTCGCCGAGTGGCGGGCTGGTGGAATCGCGCCTTGGACACCCTGCTGCTGGAACAGGCGGTCGATTACACGCCGCGTCATGCGGTGGATGTGAAGCAGCCGGAAGTGGCGGCGTTTCTGGACCAGCAGGTCCATATTGCCACTGAATCATTTGGTCAGGCCGACCCGCTCGATTTGGACGAATACGTGGCCCACGGGGGCTTCTCAGCCCTGGCGCGGTGTGTGGGGGTGGATTGGAAACCGGGGCCTCCGGAGCACGCCGGCGGCAAACCTCTCAGCGCGCTTGAGATCATTGATACGGTGGAGGCTTCGGGCTTGCGCGGACGAGGCGGAGCCGGTTTCCCGACCGCGGCCAAGTGGCGGATGGCGGCCCACCAGCCGGGTCCGGTGAAGTACGTGATCGGCAACGGTGATGAAGGGGACCCGGGTGCCTTCATGGACCGCATGTTGCTCGAGTCCTTCCCGTTTCGAATCATCGAAGGTCTGGCGATCGCCGCTGTCGCCACCGGCACCCACGAGGGTTTTTTATATATCCGTCACGAATATCCGCTGGCGGTGAAGCGCGTGCGCGCGGCCATCAAGCTGTTGCAGAAGCGCGGCTGGCTGGGTGAGCGTTTGCTGGGCGCGGACCATTCCTTCACCCTCAGTATCAAGGAAGGGGCGGGGGCTTTTGTGTGTGGCGAAGAAACCGCCTTGATCGCCTCCATCGAAGGTCATCGCGGCATGCCCCGGCTGCGCCCGCCGTTCCCGGTGAAACAGGGGCTCTGGAACAAACCCACGGTGATCAACAACGTGGAAACGCTGGCCATGGTTCCCTGGATTCTGCGGCACGGCCCGGAGGCCTTCGCGCGATACGGCACGGCCTCCAGCAAGGGCACCAAGGTCTTTGCGCTGGCGGGCAATGTGCGCCGTGGCGGGCTGATCGAGATTCCCATGGGCACCACCGTGCGTGAAATTGTGGAGGAGATCGGCGGTGGGGTGGCGCCGGGGCGCCGGTTTAAAGCGGTGCAGATCGGCGGGCCTTCGGGCGGATGTTTGCCGGCGCGCATGGCCGATACGCCGGTGGATTATGAATCGCTCCGGTCGGCTGGCGCCATCATGGGCTCCGGCGGGTTGGTGGTGCTCGATGATTCAGCCTGCATGGTCGATATCGCCCGGTATTTTCTCCAGTTCACCCAAAACCAATCCTGCGGGAAATGCACCTTCTGCCGGATTGGCACCCGGCGCATGCTCGACATCCTGGATCAGCTTTGTGCGGGCAAAGGCCACACCCGGGACCTGGCGGAGTTGGAGCACCTCGCGAAGCAGGTGGGAGCGGGCAGCCTCTGCGGCCTGGGCAAAACCGCGCCCAACCCGGTCCTGACAACGCTGCGCTATTTTCACGAGGAGTATGAGGCGCACCTGCGGGGCCGCTGCCCGGCCGGCAAATGTGCCGCGCTGATCCAATACCGCATCAAGGACAACTGCACCGGCTGCACGCTGTGCGCCCAAAGCTGTCCCGTGGATGCCATACCGGCCACCCCTTACCTGCGGCATGCCATTGCCCAGGAAAAATGCACCCGCTGCGATGCCTGCCGGAAGGTATGTCCCTACAACGCGGTGGAGGTGGTATGAGCAACACATTCACCATCACCATCGACAAGCACCCGGTTGAGGTCAGCCCCGGGCAAACCGTTCTCGCCGCCGCCAAAAGCGCCGGCATCGACATCCCGACCCTCTGCTTTCTTGAGCGCTGCGGCCCGCTCACTTCCTGCCTGGTGTGCCTGGTCAAGATCAACGGCAAGATGGTGCCATCCTGCGGCTTGGTGGTGGAGCCTGGCCTGGTCGTCGAGAGTGAGACCATCGAGGTGCATGAGGCCCGGCGAACCAGCCTGGAGCTGTTGTTCAGCGATCACGTGGGGGATTGCCTCGCGCCCTGCAACCGGCTTTGCCCGCTGCGCCTGAACATCCCTCAGATGCTGCGCCAGATCCAGGAAGGGGCCATGGACCAGGCCATCCGCACCGCCTGCGAAGCACTGCCGCTGCCGGGCGTGCTGGGCCGCCTGTGCCATCATCCCTGCGAACAAGGCTGCCGCCGTGGACAATGGGATGACCCGGCCGGAATTCGCAACCTGGAGCGCACCGTGGCGGACGAAAATCAGAAGACCGCCGAGCCGTATCGCCCCGCCACCAAACCCGCCAGCGGAAAATCGGTGACGATTGTCGGGGCGGGCCCGGCGGGCCTGGCAGCCACGTTCCATTTGCTGCGCGAAGGCCACGCGGTCACCATCGCGGACCGGCATGCGGAAGCGGGCGGCAGTTTGCGCCGCGCGGTGGACGAACACGTCCTGCCCCGGGCGGTGCTCGATTTTGAAATTCGGGTTCTCGAATCCATGGGTGCGCGCTTTAAGTTGAACACGGAACTTGGACGCGACGTCACCCTCGACGGCCTTTTGGGCGGGTCCGACGCGGTCCTGGTGGCGACCGGTGAATGTTCACCCGAAGATTGCGCGGCTTTCGAGCTGGAAAACTCCGGCGCCTCTATCAAAGCGCATCCTGATACCTGGCACACCAGCCGGCCCGGAGTGTTTGCCGCCGGCCGCGCCGTGCGCGTCATGAACCAGTTGATCAAGGCCCTGGGGGATGGCCAGGCGGCGGCCAGCTCGCTGCACCGGTTCTTGCAAGGGCAGGCTCCGGCGCGCGCCGCCCGGCCTTTCTCCAGTGTTATGGGCCGGCTAAACCCCGAGGAACTGAAGCTCTTTGCGCGCGGGGCGAGCGCGGCGGGCGGCACGCCGTGCAGTTCAAGGGCGGGGTTCAGCCGCAAGGAGGCCTCCCTCGAAGCCTCACGCTGCCTGCATTGCGATTGCCGGTCCTCCGGCAATTGCGCCCTGCAAACGTACGCGGAAAAGTACCATGTCGATGCCAGCCGCTTCCGCCAGCAACGTCGTAATTTCGAGCAGCATCTCCAGCCCGGCGGCGTCATTTTCGAGCCGGGCAAATGCATCCTTTGCGGGATTTGCGTGAAACTCACCGAGATGGCCGCCGAGCCCCTGGGGCTGGCCTTCATCGGGCGCGGATTCGATGTCCGCATCGCGGCCCCCTTTGATCACGCCATTGACGAAGGTTTGGTGAAAGTCGCGGAGGATTGTGTGCGGCATTGCCCCACCGGAGCGCTTTCCTGGAAGACCAGGTCCTTCAGTTTGAATGCCGGCAAAGCCCATCTGTAAGCGTCCTTGCGGCTCCGGTGATTGTATCCCTCCGCGCTCACCGTGTCCCCGCGTGACTCCCCCTGGTTCATCTCAAATTCCAACCTGCTCGATCTGAACCTCCGGGGCTCCGGGTGACGCCCCACCCGCAGCTAGCGCCCTTTCGCTTCCGCCTTGCGCCAGGTGCGTTCACGTTTCTTGATTTCCGCGCACAGCAACTCTTCCGCCGACCATTTATTTGCCTGGGCGCAAGCCGCGAGCCGGAACAACTCCGCGCCGATCTCGCGCCTGGAGATCTTCCGGTTCGATGGCATCGTTTCGCTCTCGGGCAGTTTCGCCCGGCGGGCTTTCTTGAGCAGTTTTTCAGCGCGCAACAGCGCGGGCAGGTGTTTTGGGATGCCGTCCAAAGCCGACGGACGCGCCCGATGGGTGCCTTCCTTCTCCGCGCGTTTGATTTTTTCCCAATTGCTCCACACCTGGTCCACATTCTTCACCTTGAGATCGCCAAACACATGCGGATGGCGGCGTATCAGTTTTTCAGTGATGGTTCTGGCCACGGTCTCCAGGTCGAAGGCCTTTCGTTCCTTGCCCAACTGGCAATGGAAAACCACCTGCAGCAGGAGGTCGCCCAACTCTTCAATCATCTCGTGGTCATCGCCCGCTTCAATGGCATCGAGCAGCTCATAGACTTCCTCCACGGCGTGCCAGCGCAGGGTTTTGTGGTCCTGCTCACGATCCCAGGGACAGCCCTTCGGCGATCGCAGGGTGGCCATCACCCGCGTGAGGTCGCGCACCCCTTTCAGGGTCCCACTGGCTGCCCGCCGCATTTTGCCCGCGCTCTTAACTTGCATGGTATCCTTCAAAACCTCGTTCTCCTCCCGCTCTGAATCCTGATCTCCTACAAAATTACCAGGTTGTCCCGATGCACCAGTTCCACCCGCCGCAGGTTGCCGCCGCGGATTTCCCCCGAGCTGAATCCGGCGATGCCGCGCGCGAACTCCGTGCCGTCCTGGTCCTGGATGCGCACCACTTCGCCAGCCTCGAAGTCGCCTTCGCAGCGTTTGACCCCCGGGGGCAACAGGCTTTTGCCGCTTTCGCGCAGGGCCTTGCGCGCTCCCAGGTCCACCACCAGGCTTCCCTTGGGATGATGAAAGAACGCAATCCAGCGCTTCCGGCCCGTCATCCGCGTCGGACGCGGCACGAACAACGTGCCTTCCGTTTCGCCCTCCAGCACCTTGGCCAGTGTCCTTTTCTTTCGCCCGCTGGCAATCACGAGCGGGATGCCCGAGCGCACCACGATCTTTGCCGCCTGCACTTTGGAGGCCATGCCGCCCACGGCGGTGGCGCTTTCCGTGCCGCCCGCGATTTGTTCCAGCGCGGCGTCGATTTTGTCAATCTTCGTGATGGTTTTGGCGCCCGGTTTGCCGAAGCCTTCGATGACGCCGTCCACGGTCGTCAGGATCACCAGCAAATCCGCCGGGAGCAGGGACGCCACCAGGGCGGACAAAGTGTCATTGTCCCCGAATTTCAATTCCGTGAATGAAACCACGTCATTTTCATTGATGATGGGCACCACGCCGTGGCGCAACAAAGTGATCAGGGTATTCCGGGCGTTGAGGTGCCGCTCATGATGTTCGAGGTCCGCATGGGTCAGGAGGATTTGCGCCACCGAGAGCCCGAATTTCGCAAACAACCGTTCGTAGGTGGCCATCAGGCGTGACTGGCCGATGGCGGCGCACGCCTGCAATTCAGCCAGATCCTGGGGCCGCTTGTGGTGG